>JANMIV010000265.1:0-6354 GCA_031375995.1 Bacteroidota bacterium | reverse complement strand
GGCCGATTCAAGCAATATATGCTTTGCTTATGTTCAAATATGTGTATTGACTATTTGCGCAAAAAAAATAAAAAGAAAGAAAGCGTTTTCTCTAATTTTATGAGTTCGGATGACGAAAACGAAGCCCTTTCGTTTTTTGATAACTATGCAGACGAAAAGGTTAAAATTCCTTTTGCTGACTTTGAATCGGAGCAAGAAGCCAAACTGATAAGACAGTTGATAATGCAATTACCGCCTGACCAACAGGAAATAATTATATTAAAGCAATGGGGCAATATGAAATTTAGAGAAATTGCCGATCATTTGGGCAAAAATATAAACACCGTACAAGGCAGTTTTAGATATGGTCTTAGACGATTGAAATCGCTTTTGAAAAAATATGAGGTTGAAATCTCAACCAATTAAAATATTTTTGGCATTATATTTTCACTAGCTGCATTATGAACTACAAGTTGTTTTTTTATTTATTGGTTTTGTTTCATTTCTTCAAAGCAAGTGCTCAAGATACCATTAAAAACATAACCTTGCCAGACTTTATTGTGCATGCCCAAAAAGACCCTGAATACGAAAAAAAGTACCAGCGTTTGGTTTACAATGTAAAAAAGGCTTTGCCGTATGCAAAACTTGCAGCCTTCCGCTATCAAATGTTAGAACAAAATCTGCAGCTTCTGCCTACAGAAAAAGCCCGTAAAGCTTATCTAAAGAAAACAGAAGCAAACATAAAAGACCAATTTATGGATGATTTAAAGGGACTTACCGTAAGCCAAGGTAAAATACTCATCAAATTAATTTATAGAGAAACAGGTAGAACTACCTATGAATTACTGGAAACCTACAGAGGAAGTTTTACCGCCTACTATTGGCAAGGAATGACCAAGTTTTTTGGGGGAAACTTAAAAGATGAGTACAACCCCGTAGAAGATTGGCAAATAGAACAAATAATCAAGCAATTAGGCTTTGAATAGATAGACTGAGTTGAGCAAAATACTTCAACTATCTTTTCACGTCCGTTTCATTCAAAACCGCCATAATACTATCAGCAAAAGCTATTTGGGTAGCTTCGCCATTGTTTATAATAAATATTTCGCATTTACAAAACATCAACTTGCTGCCTGCCTTATATACTTGCCCAACAGCTTTTAATTGCTGTCCCTTGCCCGGATTTATATAATTTACCTTTAAATCAACAGTAACTACCCCTTGCTTTTCCGCTACCAAAGTAAATGCGGCAAAACCAGTAGTAATATCGGCCATGGTTGCGGTAACACCACCATGTACAAAACCCATTTGTTGTAAATGCCTTGGCGCTAAATCCAAATAGGTTTCTATATACCCCGATGCCACTTCTTTAAACTGATAACCAACATCCTGCATAAACAAATTCCCTTTCGACTTTTCTGCTATTACCTCTAAAAATTGTGGATTTGCAGGCTTCCAATCTAACTTTTCAATCATAGTTAATAAAAATAGTTTCTATTTCGGTTTAAATAAAATATTTTGCGAATGTAAGTTTAGCTCATGCAAACAGAAAATAATTTATCTCTTCAAACAAAACATTATATAGATAGTGATTTCAATGAGGAAAGTAGTTTTAGGTACCAATATTTCTTAATACTGGCTCAAAATGAAATTCTTTCCATTGTAGCTGATGAACAGTTGAACAGGATTGTTTCATTTAAATCATTCAGCAACAATGCAGCCTCATTTTTGGATATGAATTATGACCAGCTCAAGCTTTTTACCGAAATTACGGATCAATTTACCCCTAATTATAAAAGCAAGAGGGTAATTATTGCGGATGACAATGCTATTTTGGTGCCTGACAGTTTAAACAATATTGTAGAATCTGAGGCTTACTACCAACTGAATAGAAGAATAAAGCTAAACTCACAAGTTTTATATAACAAACTGAATATATTGAATACGGTAAGTTTATTCAATATTAGGAACGAGATATTGAAATTTATACGTTTCAATATACCAACTGCCGATATTATGCACCAATCACTGTTGTTTATAAAGGCATGTAGTCTATTGGATGAGCCTGTTACAGAAAATACGCTCTGCATCAATATACACAATGAATTTATTGAAATATTGCAATTGGGCGATAACCAAATAAACTATTACAATAATTTTAGGTTTGACTCGCAAACAGATATTACTTATTATATACTTGCTGTTGCTGAACAGTTGAATATAAGTAAAAACTTGCATTTGGTCATATTTGGAGCTATAGAAGTAAATGATAGTCAATACCTAATGCTTAAAAAGTACTGTACTAAAATAGCCCTTGGCAAACGCTTGAGTAAATTTACTTTTCCTGCAGATTTCTCCAATATGCCTGCTCATTTTTACTTTACGGCTTCTAGTGTATTGCTTTGCGAATAATCAGTGGTTCACATAAAGGTATTTTAATCAATCCCCCAAAAGGATTACCAGTAAGGCCAACAACGGATAGAGCCAAAGAAAGTTTATTCAATATTTTGGAGAATAATTTTGATTGGGAAGGCATTCATTGCCTCGATTTATTCAGTGGAACTGGCAATATAGCTTATGAATTCTGTAGCCGTGGAGCCAGTGAAGTAAGCAGTGTTGATATTGATTCTGGTTGTATTCATTTCATTAAACAAACGGCTTTAAAACATGGTTTTAAGCAATTACGGGCTTTCAAAAAGAATACTTTTACTTTTATAGCGCAGTGCGAAGATACTTTTGATATTATTTTTGCGGATGCGCCTTATGCACTTGACGAACTTTCTAATATATCCATTTGTGTATTTAACAAAAATTTGTTGAATAGAAATGGTTGGTTGATAGTAGAACACCAAAGTAATTTGGATTTAAGCCAACAAAAGCATTTTTTTGATTGCAGAAAATATGGACAATCAGCTTTTAGCTTTTTTAAAAATTCCTAATATATAAACTATGAAACGCATTGCACTTTTCCCTGGTACATTTGACCCTATTACCATAGGGCATGTAAATATAATAGAAAGGGCCATGCCTTTGTTTGATGAAATAGTAGTTGGTATAGGGCATAATAGTTCTAAAAGTACTTTGTTTACTATTGAGCAACGTTTGCAATGGATTCAAGATATTTTTAAAAATAAACCCACAGTAACAGTGAAAGCATACGAGGGTTTAACGGTTACTTTTTGTGAAACAATTGGAGCACAATACATTTTGCGTGGTATTAGAACAATGGCTGATTTCGATTATGAGAAGAATATTGCCCAAATGAACAAAATTATTCACCCACAAACGGAAACCATTTTCCTTATGTGCGACCCAGCTTACACGCCTATCAGTTCATCGGTAGTGCGCGATTTAATTAGAAACAATGGAGAAACCAGTCAGTTTCTCCCAAAAGAAATAAAATGGTAAAGGCTACTATTTAAGCAATTATTGTATTTGCTTTATTTATAGCCGCTTGTAAACCATTTATATCATTACCACCGGCAGTAGCATAAAAGGGTTGGCCTCCGCCCCCACCTTTTATTTCTTTAGCCAATTCTTTTACAATATTGCCCGCATGTAAACCTTTTTCTTTTACCAAGTTATCGCTGATGATAACGCTTAACATAGGTTTGCCATTCAATTCACAACCCAAAACACAAAATAAATTTTCTACTTCTGTTTTTAGCTGAAATGAGAGATTTTTCAACTGCTCGGCATTGGAAATGGATATTAATTGTATGAGGGTATTTATGCTATTTACCTGTTGAATATTGCTTTTAATATGTGTTTTGATGGCAATGGTTTTTTCGTTTTCAAAAACCTCCAACTTCTTCACTAAATCAGCTTTTTCATGGATTAATTGCTCAACTGATTTTAGAATATCTTTCGTGTTTAATGTTTTACTCAAACTATCTACTGTCAACTGCCAACTATCAACTAGTTTTTGAGCAGCCTCGGCAGTTATGGCTTCAATTCTGCGCACACCAGCGGCCACAGCAGCCTCGCTTACTATTTTAAATAATCCAATTTGCCCGGTGGCTTTTACGTGTGTTCCTCCGCATAGCTCGCGGCTATAATGCTCATCAAAGGTAATTACACGCACGCTATCTCCATATTTTTCGCCAAAAAGCATCATGGCACCTAGTGTTTTTGCTTCTTCAATAGGTACACTTCTCCTTTCGTCTAAAGGAATATTTTCACGTATTTTCTGGTTAACTATTTGCTCTATTTGGGCTATTTCGGCATCTGTCATAGCAGCAAAGTGCGAAAAATCGAAGCGTAAATATTCGTTATTGACCAAACTACCTTTTTGTGCCACATGTGTGCCTAAAACTTGGCGTAAAGCAGCATGTAATAAGTGTGTAACAGAATGGTTGTTTTCGGTTAGTTTGCGTTTGTCGGCATCTACCGTAGCAGTAAATACAGCCTCCACGTTTTCTGGCAATGCCTCGGTAAAATGAATAATTAAATTATTCTCTTTTTTGGTATCAATAATGGCCACCTTTTCGTTGGCATTGCTTATAAAGCCAGTATCGCCAATTTGCCCACCACCTTCCGGATAAAAAGGCGTTTGGTTAAATACCAATTGGTAGCTTTCTTTTCCTTTGGCTTTTACCTTGCGGTATTTAATAATTTGTATATCGGATTCCGTTTGGTCGTAACCAAGGAATATGGTTTGTTGTTGCGGTTGTTGCTGTAGAGACGTTGCATGCAACGTCTCTGTATTTGTTGCGTCTTTTGAAGACGTTGCGTGCAACGTCTCTGTATTTCCGTCTTTTAAAGACGTTGCGTGCAACGTCTCTACCCAATCATCGGTGGTTAATTCGGTTGCTTTGCGTGAACGGGCTTTTTGTTCTTCTAGGGCTTTTTGGAAACCTTCCTCTTCAATAATCCATCCAAAATCGCTAGCTATTAACCTAGTTAAATCAATTGGAAAACCATAGGTATCATAAAGTATAAAACAAAATTCCCCCTTTAAAACTTGTTCAAGTTTAGGATCACTAACAGGATTATTATACAAATTGTATTCAAGATTAAGTTCTTGGATTTTTCTAACAATTCTATTAATTCCATCTTCCAAAGTCCTTAAAAAACTAAGCTCTTCTTCTTTGATTACTTTACTTACAAAATCTTTTTGTGCATGTAATTCAGGAAAAACATTTTTAAAGCTATCAGCTATTAGTAAAGCCAATTGGCACATAAAAGGTTCTTTAATGCCTAAAAACTGGTATTGGTAACGCACCGCTCTGCGCAATATTCTGCGTATTACATAGCCAGCACCATTATTGCTTGGCAATTGTCCATCGGCTATGGCAAAGCTAATGGCACGGATATGATCGGCCATTACACGCATGGCTATGTCTTGTTTGCTATCGCTAAATTGGTATTTTACCTTCGAATGTTTTTCAATAAACTGAATAGTAGGTACAAATACATCCGTATCGTAATTACTGGTTTTACCTTCAATGGCACGCACCAAACGCTCAAAACCCATTCCTGTATCTACATGTTGGGCAGGTAATTTTTCTAAACTGCCATCCGCCTTGCGGTTAAATTCCATAAATACATTGTTCCAAATTTCTATTACTTGCGGATGGTCATTGTTTACCAATGTTTTTCCATCTACCAAAGCACGTTCTGCATCAGGGCGCAAGTCGATGTGTATTTCTGAACAAGGGCCGCATGGGCCTGTATCACCCATTTCCCAAAAATTATCTTTTTTATTGCCATTTAAAATGCGCTCTTCAGCTATGTATAGATTCCAATTGTCAAATGCTTCTTGGTCAAAAGCCAAACCTTCTTTGGCATCGCCCTCAAAAACAGTTACATACAATCTATCTTTAGGCAGTTTATATACATCAACCAATAATTCCCAAGCCCATTCTATGGCTTCTTTTTTAAAGTAATCGCCAAAACTCCAATTGCCCAACATTTCAAACATGGTATGGTGGTAGGTATCTACCCCTACTTCTTCCAAATCGTTGTGTTTACCGCTTACACGCAAACATTTTTGGGTATCAACCACACGCTTGTATTTGGGTGTTTCATTTCCTAAAAACCAATCTTTAAATTGGTTCATTCCGGCATTGGTAAACATCAAAGTAGGATCGTTTTTCACTACAATGGGTGCCGAAGGAACAATGGTATGTCCCTTACTTTTGAAAAACTCGAGGAATTGATTTCTAATTTCGTTTGATGTCACAATAATCGATGGTTATGGATGTTGATAAAACACGCAAATTTCGTGATAGATGGCCTTTAAAAAAAACCAATTGTATAATTTTAGCCAGCGTTATATTTGTGCATATGAATAGCATTACAGAAGAATCGGTTAGAAGCTTGCTGCTCACGGTGATGGACCCAGAAATACCCACCATTTCACTGGTAGATTTG
>JANMIV010000216.1:0-11746 GCA_031375995.1 Bacteroidota bacterium | reverse complement strand
GCAATAGCCACACCATACAAACCAGCAAAGTAATAAGAAGCCATGATACCACCAGCTAATGTTAAAATAGGAATAACAGTAGATTTCATACCAACCGATAAACCACCAATAATATTGGTAGCGTGCCCAGTTGACGATTGTTGAATGATAGATAAAACAGGGCCTTTGCCCATTGCAGTATAGTATTCAGTAACAATACTCATAATAGCACCTACTACAGTTCCTACTATAATGGCTAAAAATACATTTAATTTAGAAAACTCATATCCACGTAGGTTTAAAGTTTCAGGCAACATCCAATCTACTATAAAGTAAGAAGCAATTACCGTTAAAATCATAGAAGACCAGTTACCTAGGTTTAGCGCATTTTGTACATTTGATTTTTCATCTTTAATAGTAACAAACCAAGTTCCTACAATAGAGAAGATAATACCTAAACCACATATAACCATTGGTAATAGAATAGGCGACATACCACCAAAGTTATCTGTCACTTTAATTTCTTGTCCTAAAACCATCGTAGCTAAAATAGTAGCTACATAAGAACCAAATAAATCGGCACCCATACCAGCTACGTCACCTACGTTATCGCCTACGTTATCGGCTATAGTTGCAGGGTTTCTAACATCATCTTCAGGAATACCAGCTTCTACTTTTCCTACTAAATCAGCTCCTACGTCAGCAGCTTTAGTATAAATACCACCACCAACACGTGCAAATAATGCAATAGATTCTGCTCCTAAAGAGAAACCTGTTAGTACCTCAATAGCGGTGATAACGGTATTTTCCCCCAAATCGGCAAAAACTTTTAGAAACACTATAAATAATCCACCTAGTCCAAATATTGCTAAACCAGCAACACCTAAACCCATAACAGTTCCACCTGTAAATGAAACTTTTAAGGCCTGTTTTAAACTAGTACGTGCAGCTTGTGTAGTGCGCACGTTGGCTTTGGTTGCAACTTTCATCCCAATATAACCAGCCGTAGCTGAAAATACTGCACCTATAATAAATGATATTGATATAATCCAACTAGAGTGGATTGCTTTTCCGTTTACTTCATGAATTGTACCTGAATAGGCTAACAATGCAGCAGCAAAAACCACAAAAATACTCAATACTTTCCATTCTGCTTTTAAAAATGCCATAGCACCATCTGCTATATAGCCAGCTAATTCTTGCATGTTTTTATCACCAGCATCCTGCTTGCTTACCCAAGCACTCTTAATAGCCATCACAATGAGGCCAATAATTCCCAGCGCGGGAATTAAGTAAATTACGTTTTCCATTCTTTTATTGTATCTCTTTTTTAAAAATCGTGCGAAAATAGGTGTTATGAACTAAAACACCAACTTAGATTTAAAATGCTCTTTTTTAGTCAAAAGGAAGTATTTTACCCATTTTAACCAAAGTTGTTACCTTTTTGTGTTATAGTATATAAATTCGTTAACTACCCGTTTTGAGTGATAGATAAAAACAATACGAAATATAATTTAAAAAACCTATCGAAAGATGAGTTTGTAACAGTGCTGTATAATACCTATGGCAAAAAATTATATGCCTATGCTATAAATACTTGGCATGTAGGAGAAGATGAATCGTGGGATCTTATTTATAAAACTATTTACAAAGTAATGGACTCCTACAAAAATTATGTGTTTGATGGTGAAGATAAGTTTGCCTCTTTCATTTTTAAAATATTTATCAATTATCTAAGGAATCATTACCGTGACAATCAGAAAAATATAGAAGTTTTGCCTGATACTGATTTATTAAATAGCAATTATGGCAATAAAGAGGCACAAGAAACGGAAGCCATACCAGAAAGTCAAAAACTAATCATTTTGAACGAGGAACTGGATAAAATGGAAGATTGGCACCGAATGTTGTTATTAATGCGCAGTGCAGGAAAAAGTTATGCAGAAATTGCCAAGTATATAGATAAACCTGAAGAACAGCTAAAGGTTTATTATCAGAGATTTAAAGAAAAATTAAGCAAAAAATTGTATGAGCGATTATAGTATAATTTTAACCGACCAAGAAATCCGTTCGCTTATTATGAAAAATATTTTGGAAGGCGATATGGATAGTGAATTAATTAATAATATGATAACGATGGAATCTAAAATGGTATTTAGCAGTCCTGCGGCAGTATTGCCTGCAATTGGCAAAGAACAAGAACTAGTAAGTAAGTTAAGCAAAGCATTCACCAAATCAGTGCAGTTTACATGGCCCATTATAAGTTTGGTTACTGCGCTAATAGTAGGCTCTTTTATAGCCGTAAAATACTATAAACACGAAAATGCAGAACAGGCGGTAGCTACAGCTACTGCGCCTATTGCCTTCAATGAAGAAAAACCCAAAAGTGTAACCGAAGAGCAATTGCAACGTGAAATTAAATTAGAAAGTACTTTAGTTATTGCAACACACAAGCAACAAATACCAACCAATGCTTTAATTACTAAAGAAACAGAAAGCCAAATAGTAAATGCCCCAAATACCAGCAATAATGAAGTGAAAACCAATATACCAATTGAGGCCGAAAGCAGTTTAGATGAGAAACAATCAAATGTTCACGGTTTAGTAGAGTCAGAAGGACAATTTACCATCGACACCTTGTTTGAAGGCATCAATAAATTGGAAATAGAAAGCAAGTACTGTAAAATAAATATACAGCCTAATAGCAATAACCAATTGGTTTTAAAGGGGGAAATGAACTTTACAACAAAAGGAATCATTATCAATCAACCAAAATACAAAATTACTTTGGAGCGGGTGAAAAGTGTTTTAAAGGTAATTATCTATTCCGAAGAAAAGTCGGCTTATGTGCTAGGTGGTTATAGCAATGTTTCTGGTTTTCTTAATTTTAGCGTACCACCACTTTTGGCTTTGCAAATAAACAATTGTAGTTCAGATATTAATATAAGTGGAGTAGATGGCGAAGCTACAATCAACAATACCTATGGAAATGTATCGCTCACCAATATGCGTTCTAATATAAATGCCACTAACAGATCCGCAAACCTCACTTTAAGCAATATAACAGGAGATATAGTATCAAAATGCGATTTTGGTAACCAACAGTATTCAGATATTAAAGGCAATATCATGTCGAAAGGATCATCAGGTCAGCTCAGTTTTATTAATACCATAGGTAATTTAGATGTAAAAACCAGTTTCAGCAATGCAAAAGTCATAGGCTTAAAGGGAAATCTAAGAATCAAATCAGCATCAGGCAATATTACAGCAAGCAATATTATTGGCGACACCATTGATTTATCGGCCACATTTGGCAAGGTAGAAATAACCAATAGCAGTGCTCATTTCAATGTAAAAAGTTCTTCTGGTAATATTAACCTGAGCGATTTAAAAGGAAATGTAAAGTTAACTTCTTCCTTTGGACAGCAAAAAATATACAATATAGAAGGAAACATAGTTTCGAAAAACAAATCGGGTTCCATTGATTTGAGCAATATAAAGGGAGACTTAAATCTATCAAATAGTTTTGGCAATATAAAAGCAAGCGATTGTAATGGCAGAATGCAGCTCAATGTGAGTAGCGGCAGCATAATAGGTAAAGGAATTACCGTAGTGGAGCAATTGATTGCTAACAATACATTTGGCAATATAAAAATGGAACTATTAAATGAGCCATCAGAGTTGAGTTACAATCTAAGCAGCACTTTTGGAAACATAAAAGTACAAAAGAGAAATATCCATACCAATACCTCCGAGGGTAGCTTCTCTGAAAAGGGTGGTAAAGTAAATATTATTGCCAATACCAGTTCAGGAAGCCAATTGTTTGAGTAGCTATACCAAACCCTTAAAAAGAATACTTAATTGTGGTTCCGCTTTATGAGCGGCAGCAATAATTTTTTCCAAACTTACAGGCTTTAAAGTTTCCGGGAAACCCAAATCAGTTATAACAGAAATGGCACAAACAGGCAAACCCATTTGTACCGCAACCAATACTTCTGGAACAGTGCTCATGCCAACAGCATCAGCGCCTAATATACTTAGCATTTTATATTCCGCTTTGGTTTCTAATGCAGGTCCTTGCACAGCAGCATAACAACCTTCATGCAATAGTATATTATTTTTTATAGCCAAGTCCGCTGCCAGTTTCCCCAGCCTTTTACTGTAAGGTTCGCACATATCAGGAAATCTATCTCCAAACTCCTTGTGGTGTTTTCCCCGCAAAGGCGACTCTGGCAAAAGATTAATATGGTCGTTTATAAGCATAAGTTCACTTATATTGTAGTTACGGTTTAAACCTCCAGCCGCATTGCTTATAAGCAACTTTTCAATACCCAAAAACTTTAAGACCCTAATTGGGAAAGTAACCTCTTGCATACTATAGCCTTCATAATAATGAAACCTTCCTTGCATTATTACCACTGGCTTTTTGTGGAGGTACCCAAATAGGAGTTTGCCTGTATGGCTCTCTACCGTGCTTATTGGAAAATGAGGAATATCTTCATAATTAATGGTATCAATTATTTCACAATCATTTACCAATGCGCCCAAACCAGTGCCCAATATAATTCCCGTTTTGGGTTTTAAAGCAGTGTTATTTAAAATATAATCAGTAGCTTCTTTTATTTTCTTCAACATAATTTATAATGCTATTTTGGAATAATACCTTGTCCTCTTCAAAAAATGCTATTTGTAGAGGCAAATAATAAATGGGGTAGTTTTGCAAAATGGGTTTAAAAGTATCATCCATTAAGCGCATGGCATCTTTTTCAGTACTTACAATTATTTTGTTTTCAGAAATATGCGTGTCAAATTCGGCAATAAGTCTTGTTATTTCATCCTTTGTAAAAGCGTGGTGGTCGCCAAATTGCCAAGCATTCAATACTGATTTGGCGTTGCTTTCTAAATAGTTTTCAAAACTTTTTGCTTTGGCAATACCGCTAAATAATAGCAAGTCAACGTTTTTCAATGCACTTATTTCAATTTGCGAACCATTATAATAGTGTACCAGTGATTGGTATATTTGGTAACTAAAAAATACTTTTTGATTGGGGAGAGGTTTAACTTTAGCTATAATACTAGTCCTTTCGGTTTTGTTTAAATCGGGAGGACATTTGGTAACAATAACAATATCAGCACGTTTATAAGCTGCTCTGTATTCTCGCAAAGTACCAGCAGGAGCCAAATAATCATTGAAAAATATATTGTTGTAATCGGTCAATAAAATATTTAGACCCGCCTTAATAGCACGGTGCTGAAAAGCGTCATCTAATAAAATTACTTCCGTATCGTTGGCATCGTAAAGTAAATTAGGTACTCCAATTACTCGGTTTTCACTTACGGCTAAGTGAATTTGGTCTTTAAATTTTTGTTTTATTTGTCTTGGCTCATCACCTATTTCACTTGCAGTTGACTCATTATCAGCAAAAAAGTAGCCAATTGTAAGGCGTTTATAACCTCTACTTAAAACGGCCACTTTGTAAGTTTCTTTTAAAAGATTGATTAAGTACTCAATGTGTGGTGTTTTCCCTGTACCTCCAAAAGCCAAGTTTCCCACATTAATAATAGGTAACTCAAATGATGTAGTTGGCAGTAAACCTTTACTATAACAGGCATTTCTTAAAAAAAGAATAAAACCATATAGTATAGCAAAGGGGGCTGCTAAAATTCTAAATATTACTAACATATTTGGCCTCGATATTAGCTAAAATTTAGTAAATACTGCCTATGAGGATTGTTTATTGCCCTTTTTGTAATATATTCAAATCGGTTTTTGCGTAAGCGAGTTCTGCAATTTTTTCCGAACGATAGTAAGTTTCTAATCCTTGCACAGAAATATTTTGCGTTTTACTTAAATCTAATAAATAGCTTTCCGTTAAATAATCTTCATTTAGCATCAATTCCATTACTTTACCAATAATCAAAATGGTATTATTTGATTTTATGGGAATTTCTTCTTCAAAAGTTAAACCAATTTTTACCAAACTTTCTGCCACATAAGGAGCTTTTAAACTACTAGAATAAAATTCAGTAAGTCCAGTTTTTGTAAATTCACTTTCATGGGCTTCAAACCTAGCCGATGTTTGGTGCGCTTGCTTATAAATAGACTCATTTACATGGTTAATGGTAAAAGTACCTGTACTTTTTATATTGTTGTAGGTATGTCGGTCAACACTGGTTGGCCTTTGAATAAATCCCATTAAAGCAGGATTGGCTCCTATGTGGGTTACTGAATTAAAAATAGCAAGGTTTGTTTGCCCAGTATTACTGGTGGTTCCAATCAGATTGGCCGCTCTTAATCCTGATAAGCAGTTGATTAGATTAGTTCTTTTTTGTTTGTCTAATTGCTCTATATCGTTAAAGTTTAAATGAATCATAGCCGTATTTATAAAGTAGAAGTACCAATTCTGGAAAATTGTTTTACATAAAAAAGATTATTTCATTTTACGAAAATGCTTTTATTGCGGTGGTGAAAGTTTTAATAATTGATGATGTACATGAACTTTTAATAGTTGGTTTAGAGCAAGTAGGGTATCAAGTAAGCTATTTACCCAATGCAACCAGAGCAGAAATAATACAAGTAATTTCCCCCTTTGATGTTTTAGTGGTTAGAACAAAAACACAAATAAATAAGGAAATTATAGATGCTGCTCCCAACCTTAAAGTAATTGCGCGTGCTGGCAGTGGTTTGGATAATATTGAGTTGGATTATGCTCAACAAAAAGATATTCAGTGTTTTAATGCAGGAGAAGCCAATGCAGATGCAGTAGGAGAGCATACTTTAGGCATGTTGCTTGCTTTGTTGAGGAATATAGCCATAGCAGATTCACAAGTAAGAAATAAAATTTGGGATAGGGCAGGAAATAGAGGGTATGAGCTAAATGGCAAAACAATTGGAATTATTGGCTATGGAAATACAGGAAAAGCATTTGCCAAAAAATTAGCCGGTTTTGATGTGCATATTTTAGCTTATGATAAATATTTAAGCAATTATTCCGATAAAAATGCACAGGAAGCCACTTTAGAGCAAATATTTAACCATGCGGACGTTTTGTCGCTCCATATTCCATTAACTTTTGAGACCAAAAATTGGGTAAACGGTCAATTTTTGGCAAATTTTAAAAAAAATATTTATCTACTAAACATGTGCAGAGGTGAGGTGCTAAATATGGCTGAAACCATTGATTTTATTAATAAGGAGAAAGTTGTGGGTGCTTGCTTTGATGTACTGGAAAATGAAAATTTGAATACACTAAGCAACCCTCAGCAAAAAGAGTTTGACTACCTTATAAACAATAAAAAAGTACTTTTATCACCGCATATTGCCGGTTGGACTTTTGAGAGCTATGAGAAAATTGCGCAAACCATTCTCTTAAAATTAACTAACTTAAAATAAGCACTATAAAATTACTTGAGCGGCTAAATGAGGTGATGTTTGATTTATTAAAGAAAACCCATTTAATTTACCGCACTTAAAACTAATCCAATTATTAATTTGTAACAAAAATTTACATGAAAAGGATATATTTATTATTAGCAGCCATTTTTGGCTTGTCAGTCTTTGCCAGTGCCCAATCAAATCTAGGTGTACTTGAAGGAAAGGTGACTGATGAAAACACAAAAAAGCCAATTGAATTCGCAACCGTTACCATTGAAGGTGGTGGTATAAAAAAGCAAAAATATACGGATAAAGATGGGGAATTTGAATTTTCAGCTATCCCAGCAGGTTTATACAATATATCTGTTTCGTTTACTGGATTTAATAAATCTATTATCCAAGATGTTCCTGTTAAAGGTGATAATAAAATTACTACAAGGTATATTACCTTGAGTAATAAAGTAGGCAGAGACGTTATTATCAATGACAAAGCAATTCTCATAGATAAAGACGATCCAACTCAAAGTTCGTATAAAAACTTACAAAGAAATGCAACACAAAGTATTAACGCTATTGCAGGAATTTCAAGAGGTGTAGATTCGCGTGGTGGTGGGGCTCCTAATATACGTGGAGCAAGGGCAGATGGTACCGCTTATTATATTGATGGTGTGCGTGTAACTGGTATTAATATTCCAGCTAATGCTATTGAAAATTTGGAGGTTATTTCTGGTGGTACTCCAGCTTCTTATGGCGATTTTACTGGTGGAGCCATTGTTGCAACTACTAAAGCACCTACTAGGCAATGGATTCGTTTTATGGAGTTTAGAACATCATCTCCTTTTTATGGTTACTTGGATAATTCTAACCACAATGAATTAACCACATATTTTTCTGGACCTATTTTATTTAAAGATAGGGGAAGAGGAAAGAAAGAAAAAATCTTGTTGGGTTTCACAAACTCGCTAAGAGGTATCTACACGCAAGATGGTAGATTGCCCGCTGTTGATATTTACAAGGTGAAGGATGCTAAAATGAAAGAAATTGAAGCAACTCCAGTACGTCCAAATGCACAAGGAACACTGGTGCCTGCAGCAGAATTTTTAACCAAAGGGGATTTGGAGAAAGTAGATTATAGACAGAATGCCGCAGCCTACAATATATCTACCAATGGAAATTTCAATTACCAACCTAATAATAATATGAATTTCAAATTGGGTTATACTGGGCAGTTTTTTTCTCAAAACAATTGGAACTCATTTCATTCATTATTAAATACGGCTAACAACTCTGTAACAACGGGTTATAATACAGTAACTTATTTGCAGTTTACACAAATGTTTAATAAAAAGCGTGATGATGATGATACCACAAAAGAAAAAATTGAAACTTCAAAGACAGGTGTTGCTATAACAGATGCATACTATACGGTGCGTGTTAGTTATGAACGCAATTTTAGTGAGACGTATGATGCTAATCATGGTAGAGATTTTTTTAAATACGGATATGTTGGAACATTTAAAACATACAAAGCACCAGCGTACACTACAGTAAGAAAGAGCTTTGGTCAATTGGCAGATTCTATTGTTTATGAAAATGCAACTACTGGTAAAAGGGATACACTGTATCTGTCGGGTTATGTGCGCCAAACGGGATTTCAAGATACCGCATTAAGGTTCCAAAGAGCTAATTTTAATACCGTTAGGGGTAATTATACGCAGGCATTTTTTAATTATTTTGGAGCAAATAGTTTCAATAATACTACCAATTTGCGTGGAGCAGGAGCCATTCTAAATGGAGATGATCCTGCTAGTATTTATTCAGGCATGTGGGGAAATGTAGGTGATGTGCAAGCAGGCTATTCAAAAAATTTATTCGAGAATTATATCGTTTACTTGGAGTCAAATGCTTCTATAGCACCACGCAGGAATTTAAAAGCCAAGCATAATTTACAGTTTGGTTTAACCTATGAACAACGTTTCCAAAGAGGATATAGCTTAGGCGCTGCAGGTCTTTGGCAGTTAATGCCCTTATTGGCAAATGGACAATTTTCAGGTTTAGATACTATTGGTCAAGTAAAATTTGATGCCAATGGGGTTTTTCAAGACACGGTGAGTTTTAATCGCAGAATTGTAGATGCATCGCAGAGTAATTTTGATAGAACATTGAGAGAAAAGCTAATTAGCTCTGGTGCTACCGATAACAATGGTAACCCGATTGATAAATATACTTTTTTAGATGTGAATTCGTATTCGCCAAGTACTTATTCATTAGATATGTTTAGTGCCAATGAGTTGTTGAATAATGGTAACTCGTTTGTTTCTTATTTTGGTTATGATCATTTGGGAAATGCTGTTTCGGGTAAACCAGGAATCAATGAGTTTTTCAAAAACAGAATTTTACCGGCCTACCAACCAGTATATGCAGCAGCTTGGATTCAAGATAAATTTACTTTCAAAGATTTAATTTTGAGAGTTGGTGTTCGCGTAGAGCGTTTTGATGCAAATCAACCAGTTTTAAAAGATCCGTATTCTATGGTGCCTATTATTTCAGCTGGAGAAATAAGAAACGCAGAGCCCAATCAGTTAAAAATAGGTGCCGATGCAATTCCTTCAGTAGTAAAAGATAGTTGGAAAGTGTATATAGCCACAGATAATTTTGACCAAAAAACCTATTCAGTAGCTGGTTTTAGAGATGGTAATAAGTGGTATGACAAAAATGGCAATCCAATATCAGACCCTGCAGTAATTCAACGTGAGGCAGGAACCAATCAAAATATCCCTTATGTAGTGGATAGTAAGAACCCAAGAACACCTACCCTTCAATCATTTAAAGATTATGAGCCAGATATTAGGGTTTTACCACGTGTATGGTTTTCGTTTCCGATTTCTACCTCATCTCAATTTTATGGAACTTACGATATTTTAACACAAAGACCTGGTAGTAATGTTGCACAAATTGATGATTATTTCTTTTTGTCAAATAGATTAACTGGAGTTATAGCTAATCCAGACTTAAAAATGACTCAAGTTACAGATTATGAAATTGGCTTCCGTCAACAAATTGGTAAAAATTCTGCTTTGGGCATAGTTGCCTCTTACAGAGAGTATAGGAATATGACGCAATTGTTTAGCTTTATTCAAGCTTGGCCAAATACTTATACCACTGTTGGGAATCTTGATTTTTCTACCACTAAATCTATTGGTTTAGATTACAAGTTGTTAGAGATGGGTAACGTTAATTTTGATGCGAATTACCAATTGCAATTTGCCGATGGTACTGGATCAAATGTTAGTTCAGGAAGTGCCTTAATACAAGCAGGTTTGCCAAATATTCGTACTGTATTCCCACTTGATTTTGATACACGTCATTCGTTTAAGGGAAATTTTGACTTTCATTATAAAGACGGAAAAAAATACAATGGCCCAGTTGTAAATGGTAAGAAAATATTGGAAAATGCAGGGTTTAATTTTTTGTTTACTGCTTATTCAGGTCGTCCTTATACACAAAATTTAATAGCTACGGCTGATGGAGTTCAAAGTGGTGTTGCCGCAAGAAGTCCTATAAAAGGAACGCCTAATGGTGCTAATTTACCTGCTCAATTCAATATAGATTTGAATATTGATAAAAATTTTACCATAAAAAATGAAAAAGCAGGGGCTAAAATTAAAGAATACCGTATGCGTGTATTTTTAACAGTTACTAACCTTCTAAATGCTGCAAACGTAACAGGTGTATTCCGTTATACAGGCAGCGCATATAACGATGGGTATTTGAACTCACCTTTTGCTGCAGATCAAATTCGTACTGCAACCAATGCACAATCATTTGTTGACTTATACAATACAAGAATGGTTAATCCAGATAGATTTCTATTACCAAGATTAACCAGAGTTGGTGTTTCAGTTCAGTTTTAAATATTAAAATAATTATATTATGTTCAGATTTAAATATATCAAAAGCACAACAACTGCCCTTATTTTATTAAGTGTTTGCAGTCATATTCAAGCACGCGATATTATTGGTTTTGGAAAAACAAACAATAACAATAATCAGCGTCCAGCTAACGCTTTGGCTAAAATGGGAGCAGGCTGTACTCCGGCCACTGCTCAAAAAGAGTTAGATATTAATAATGTAAGAACAACTATTCTTACGGGTGGCGACATGTGGTGGAATCTAAGTAATGCCCGCTACGAAGTACCTAAAATACAAACAGGTCAAGTAGCTAAGCACTCGTTGTTCGCTGGTGCCTTATGGATTGGAGGTATTACCCAAGGGAATTTACGTTTGGCTGCTCAAACATATCGTCAAACTGGTAATGACTTTTTCCCTGGTCCGTTGCAGATTGATGGTTCTGCAAGCATAAGTGCGGAAAGATGTAAAAGTGCCGATAAA
>JANMIV010000188.1:0-1214 GCA_031375995.1 Bacteroidota bacterium | reverse complement strand
ACAATAGTCCGTTAAAAAATAGAAAAATAAAAAAAAAGCGATAAAAGTTGTATGTTTGGATTACCACAATCAAACTAACAAATTTATCGCAAAATATGAAAGTAATACATACCGTCACAAGTGCAATATTAGGGCAAATGTCTGGGATAAACAAATGTCAGCGCCAATTTATTTTACATTTGATAGAATTATTTCTAAGTATGCGGCAACGGATGACGTATATGATGATGTCACGTTATGGCACTTATTGTGAGCAGACCTATCGGATACAATTTAGTAAAGACTTTGACTTTGAGCGTTTTAATACAGAACTGATAAATAAGTACAGCGGCACGGAGCGAATAATTATTTTTGACCCAAGTTACATAAACAAGAGTGGAAAATCCACACCGGGCGTTGGCTATTTTTGGTCAGGTTGTGCGGGCGCTGTAAAATGGGGTGTTGAACTGAGTAGCATAGCGATAGGCGATGTAGAAAATCACACTGCGCTACATTATAATGTTAGTCGAACGATGCCAATAAAGAAAACAGACGAAGGCACATTACTTAATTTTTACGCCGATTTATTAGTACAACGAGCAGAAGCATTACAAAAAATATCAAAAGTAGCTGCTTTTGACGCTTTTTTTTCAAAAAATACTTTTGTTTCAAAAATTTGTGATGCAGGTTTTACCATGGTTGGACGACTACAAAACAATATTTATTTACGCTATCGTTACACAGGCGAACAGCGCAAAGGTAGAGGCAGACGCAAAGTGTATGATGGCAAAATAGACTTAAAGAACCTAAGTATGGCGCATTTTAAGGTTGTAAAAACGAGCGAAGAAGAAATTGTTTATGAAGGAGAAGCACATGTTCGTTGTTTCAAACGTTGGTGTAAAATTGTCGTTAGACATATTTTAAAAGAGGGAAAAATTGCTCGTGTTATCGTCAATTTTTCTACCGACCTTGAAATGGCTGCTTCAAAAGTACTCGAATATTACCAGATGCGCTACCAAATTGAGTATCTTTTTAGAGATGCAAAAGGACATTTGGGCTTGGAAGACACACAAAGTCGACAACCCGAAGCATTAGATTTTCATTACAACGCATCTTTAACCGCACTCAATGTGGCAAAAGCTGCACATTGGTACAGCATTGAAAAAGAGCAAAGAACCACTTTTTCTATTCAAGATATTAAAACGCAATATGTCAATGAACTTTTGCTTGATAGA
>JANMIV010000174.1:0-4388 GCA_031375995.1 Bacteroidota bacterium | reverse complement strand
TTTTGGCAAAATAAGTGCCGATAAACAGTTTATGAGTCTATATTTACCTATATCCCATTAAAAAATATGAAAAAGTTAGTTGTATTGACAGGCGCAGGCGTAAGCGCAGAAAGTGGTATAAAAACATTTAGAGATACTGGCGGACTCTGGGAAGGGCACAAAATTGAAGAGGTGGCCACTTTTGATGCTTGGCTAAAAAACCCTGAAAAGGTGCAAACATTTTACAATGAACGCAGAAAAAATGTACTGGAAGTAGCCCCAAACGAAGCACATTTTGCTATCAAACAATTAGAAGAAGCATACGAGGTATTTATTATTACCCAAAACGTGGACAATTTGCACGAACGTGCAGGAAGCAAAAATATACTGCATTTGCATGGACTTATTACGCAAGCCAAAAGTAGCAAAAATGATGCATTGGTTTATGATATAGAGGGATGGGAGCTAAAAATGACAGATGTATGCGAACTAGGACATCCTTTACGTCCCAATATTGTGTGGTTTGGAGAGTCGGTTCCAGCCATTGAACAAGCCATTCCGTTGGTAGAGGCGGCTGATATAATGCTGATTATTGGTACTAGCTTACAAGTATATCCTGCGGCTGGTTTGGTCAATTATTTTAATCCTGAAAATCCGCTATATGTAATAGATCCCAATCCTTTGCCAATAAGCCATTACAATAACTTAACCTTTATTCAGGAGGTGGCTTCTGCTGGCATGAAAAGACTATTAGAAATAATATAGAAACTGGTTATTAGCTATTTTTTGTTAAGGTAAATACGGTAATCTCTGGCAATATACCTACACGACCTGGATAGCCTAAAAAGCCAAAACCACGGTTTACATACAACTGCTGATTATCTACTTTGTACATACCTGCCCAATGCGGATATATATATTGCGAAGGACTCCATTGAAAACCGCCAATTTCTACACCAAACTGAAACCCATGGGTGTGCCCGCTAAAAGTTACATCAATGTCTTTATGTTCTAGGGACACAATTTTATCAAAATGACTAGGATCGTGAGAAAGCAATAGTTTTACAGGTACATCTGGCATATTTTTAGTGGCTTCTTCTACATTACCATATTTAGGGAAACGCCCTTTATCTCCCCAATTTTCTACACCAATAATACCAATTTTCTGCGAGCCTTTATTGAGTGTTATATGTTCGTTTCTTAGCAAATTCCATCCCATATCGGCATGTGCTTTTACCAAGTCGTCCATGTTTTTCTGCTTTTCGGCTACATCTTTCCAACCGCTATAATAGTCACCATAATCATGGTTGCCTAAAGTAGAATAAACGCCCATTGGTGCTTTTACCTCAGCAAACATGTCTTGCCAAGGGTATAATTCGTCCGTTTTATTATTGACAATATCACCCGTAAAGAAAACAAAATCTGCGGCTTCCTTTTGTATCATTTGAATGCCTCTGTATACGGCATCTCTATTTGTAAAACTCCCTGTATGCACATCACTTATTTGCAATAGTTTTAATCCTTCAAAACTAGAAGGCAAATTAGGTAAATACAATTGAACGCGTCTTATTCGGTAATCGTAAGCTCCTTTTACTATCCCTCTGGTAAGAATCATAAAAGGAACGGCACCTACCAATAAACCAGTGCGTGCCAAGAATTGACTCCTAGATATTTTCTCTTTTTCTAGTTCTTGTGCATCGTGTATATGCTCTAGTGCTTCTGC
Source organism: Bacteroidota bacterium (assembly GCA_031375995.1). Classification (GTDB taxonomy): domain Bacteria; phylum Bacteroidota; class Bacteroidia; order UKL13-3; family UKL13-3; genus JAAFJM01. Next base: position 2,686 of record JANMIV010000174.1, on the reverse strand, counting down.
CTGTTCATCTTCTACTATGGTAATGGTTTCTGGTTTTTTGGTAAATAGTTTTCGAAATATGAGTTTGAATAAACGCTTAATATCATCAAAAAACAAGAAAAGGCAAACTACTAATTTTGAAAGATAAACCACAAAATAGGCACCTATAAAATAAACCCTAAAAGCTTTACTCACGTCAACACCCGCAAAAATGGTACTCGCTATAAGTATAAGGGCAACTGTAATGGGTACACTCCAATAGAGCCAAGCAAATATTTTACGAATAATTGGCTTCTTATCTCTCACCAATGCCTTTATAGCCTGCCAACTATACCAATCAATAATAAAAGCAAAAGCAATGAGGGAAAGGGATAGTTTTATTTTGAAAGCGAGCATTGAGGCTGGGTTTAGATTATATTTTAAAAAAGAACACAAATAAACATTGCTTTGTACATAAACACAAGCAAACTTTTGGTAATGATTTTGTAAACTTGCGGCACTAAATAGTTTTGGGACTTAGCAAACACATAAAAGGCATTAAAGCTAAATTGGTTCAATTAAAGAATTGGCTGCTTAAAGTATTGATGCTTACGTGGCAATTCAGTCTTTTATTAATTATTCTTTACCGGGTAATTCCTATTCCTATGACTCCCCTACCTATAGTGCGTGTATTTGAACAAATAGGTGGCAGCGATGAGGTGCGATTGAATAAATCGTGGCGAAACATAGATGATATAGGCACAAATATGATAAAAGCGGCTGTGGTAAGCGAGGATTTAAAGTTTTTTGAACATTATGGTTTTGATTTTGAACAAATATACAAAGCCATCAAAAACCGCATAAGTGGTGGTAAGAAATTGCGTGGAGCAAGCACTATTAGCCAACAAACTGCCAAAAACTTGTTTTTTACCCCCAATAGAAGTTGGCTCAGAAAGGGACTGGAGTTTTACCTAACCATTTGTATTGAAGTGCTTTGGACAAAAAAAAGAATTTTGGAGGTATATCTCAATATTATTGAAATGGGCAATGGTATATATGGAGCGGAAGCTGCGGCTCAATTTTATTTCAATAAGAGTATTGATAAACTGAGTAAGCAAGAGGCTGCTGTAATTGTAGCCTGTTTTCCCAACCCACGAAAATGGACTGCCAATAAACCTTCAAGATACATACAGCGCAAGCAGATGATTATAGTACGTTATATGCGTTATGTGAAAATTCCTTGGAATAAAAAGGAGCCTGCTACTAATTAAGGTATCGTTTTTCTATTTTAAATTGCTCTTTTGGCTTCATGGTTAACTCCAACATATAGAGTAGCCTTATTGATTTAACCTCTTTCTCCGATTTTCTTTTTACATAAGCTACAAATGAAGGTCTAATCCAATCAGAACCGCTTATAATCATGTATTCACTGTACTTTCTCCACCTATCATTTTTAAAAGTGGCTAGTACATTTGCTGGTTTATTGTAATTTACTGGCAAACCATTATTCTTTAAGTCTATGGTATCATTTTGGGCTGTTACCGCTTCATATATAAGCCAACCATCTTCTTTAAATACGCACGGAGAAAACATTCCCCAACTTTGGTTAATTCCCAGCGGATAGGCAAATGGTGTTAATTTAGACGACAATCCAAACTTTACAAAAGGCATATAATTCATATGCCATAACAACAAATAAGCCATTAAACCTATTACTATTGTATTTTTAAAAAAAGAACTTGGAAGTGGGGTATTGATAGCTTGGTATTTTATGCCCCAATAATCGAAAAAACGGCTAGGTAACAAAGGAATAAGTGCAGCCAAATTGATTAAATAAAATAAGCCAACAAACAAAGTGGCCGCAATGCCTAATTGAAATAGCACTAGTATGCCAATGCATACTAATCGCATTTTCTGACTTCGCAGGGCAACAAAAAACACAATTGGAACCCCAAACTCCATTACAGATACTGCCCTAGTTAGCCATACCAGCATGGCTGGATAATTGGCTAGGTATTTTGCCAAAGGCCATTGCATAAAATCTAAATTGAAGGCATAATACAAGGCAGAGCCTTCATAAAACCACTCTCTTTCCCCCTTCATGGTAGCGGAAACAAAATAAACCAACATTACTTGCAATGCTAAAAGCAATGCAGGAAGTGTATAATTGGATTTTACTTCGCTCCTTTTAATGGCCCAAATGGCATTTAATGGGAGAAATAAACTAAAAAACAAAAGCCCTCTTATTAAATCATCACCGCCTTGCAGTAGGTAGGTATTGCGGTTATGCAAACCAATATAAAATACCAAACAGACTAATTGTGCTATTTTGGTTCTATAACCAATTATAAATAAGAAAACGCCTATTAAATGTATCCCAAAACAGGTAGCAATAAACCAAGCCTTATCCATATAGGTATAAACTGGTATATGCCATTCAAAACTGATTCGTTCCTTAAGAAAGCTAAGCGGTAAAACACCACTTTCTGTATAAAAAACTTCAAAATCGGATAACCGAATGCACAAATCGAGCAACATAACAAACCCAAATACTATGCGAAACAAGGCAAATGCCCTCACATCAAAATGAAAATTGTAGCTTAGTTTTTCATTGATTGAATTCCATATGGCTACTATTTTTTTCAAACTGATTTATTTAATAATCTTACAACGACAACAATTGATCTACCAAATATTTCCAAGTAAATTTAAGCTTTTCTGTTTTAAT
>JANMIV010000141.1:0-2583 GCA_031375995.1 Bacteroidota bacterium | reverse complement strand
GAGCATGCATTACCCCTTTTGTACCCAATCCATTTAAAACAAATAGCTGTTTATGTGTAGGATGTTCCCCAATAATAGCCTTCCTATCTTTGGTAGTGGGACGTATATTGGCTTCGTGTTTTAATATCTCATAAGGTATTTTCAATAAATCATTTAACTTTTCCGTTAAAAATGTTTTGCCTTGCAACGAAGTACTTTCCGTTAAGTCATTCCACTCATAAGTAGCACCCACCTTATATACATCTTCGTATAAGTTCACCAAATAAATACCTTTCTTTATCATTTTATCTTTAGCCAGTAAAGGGCATTTTATAGTAAACACTTCGCCCTTGCACAATACAAAAGGCAAATAACTAAAATAGGGATTGTCCTTATTCTTATAGCCTTCGCTAAATACAATATGCTTAGCTGTTATATGCTTGTACTGCCAAAATCCATCCATTTGCTTCAAAAGTGAATAATCAAAAATTTCAGGCAATAGTGCGTTTTGTACAAGCAATAATGCGTTCATTTCCTCTACCAATTTACGGGTATAAACCCAACCCGTTTCTTTTATTTCAAATGCACCAAAAGCATCATTTAAATAGCGTTCCTTGTTGGGAAACATATTTACATACTGCGCAAAATCAATATTATCCATCCGAGCTGATAAATCATTTTGCTCTTTTACCGATCCAAAAAGTTGATAAATATTTTGCTTAAAAAGCAATTTACACTTGAGCAATTCTTCCAACTCGGCATAAGCTTTAAAAGTATCGGATAGCAAAACATCAGCATTCCAACTTTTTACCATGCGCTTACCACTAATAGGATTAAACATACCCGCAGCCACCTTACTTGAAGTGCTTTCGTAGAATTGATCAATGAACAAAAAACTTTCCTTTGCTTTTATTAACTCATGTGCCAATAATGTACCTGCTAAGCCTTGTCCAATAATGAGGTAGTTTACTTTCATTAATTATTTTTTTGATTTAATGCGTTTCCGTTTGAGTCGTCCAAAGTATAAAATAAGCTATATATACTATTGTCCATTTCTTATTCCGTTTTTATACCTCGCAACATATGCCTCTTTTTCGGTGGGCCATCTAATTTTTCAACACTTAAACCTACTTGTTGCATAGCTCTTTTCACATCGCCTTTGGAGGTATATGTAACCAACACACCTTTTGCCGAAAGTAAAGAATATAGCTTTTCAAACATAGGCAATTCCCATAGTTCCGCTTGTTTATTGGGCGCAAAAGCATCCATATACAGCACATGAATGCTACTTTGCAATTGAGTCGCATCAAAATTTTCTAACTTAGCATGGTATTTTACCAAAGTAAAATGTTGGTTTATAACAATTGGCATATCCCATTCGGCAACATGCATTTGTTCAAAAACGTTTTTCTCCAATTCCTTTAGGCCATTGGTATAGTTTAGTTGTGTTATCAAATTAACAGGTAATGGAAAAGCCTCAATGGCATGGTAAACCACATTTATATTTAACTGCTGTACAGTTATAAAAGTAAGTATAGCATTCAATCCAGTGCCAAATCCTACTTCAAAAATATGGATGGTGTCAACACCAGGGTTTTGAGCAACAAAGGTCTTTAAACCTTTATCTATAAAAACATATAAACTTTCCTCTATAGCTCCATTGCGCGAATGGTATGTTTCGTCCATTTCTGGCACATACAAAGTATGGGAGCCATCTTTAGTAGTATATAGTATGGTATCTTTATGTATATGCTGCTGCGCTCTTTCCTCCATTTCCATGGGGTAAAACTAATAAATTATATAATAAAACAAATGATTCAATAAGTACTGTATAATCACAAAAACACCAACCCATTTGGATAGTTCTTGCAGTCAAATAGAATTGTGAAAGTCAATAATAACTTGATGCGCCTATTTAAACGCCAATTGACAAGTGGTGTTTTCTATTTTTAAATGATCCGAATTGAGGGGGATTTTACAGAATTCCACGATAAAAAATAAATAAGCTATTAGAAAAAATAAGCTATGCTGCCTTTAAAAAACAAAGGAGTTCCAGGAGTAAAATGAATTTCATTCACAGGAGCACTCTCCCCTTGTAAACGACTTTCTGTTGCAAATTGAGCTTCCTTCCATTGGGTATTTAAAATATTTTCTACTGAAATACCTACTTGTATTTTCTTATATTGGTAATTAACTACCGCATCAGTCAAAAAATAACCTTGGGCAATAATGGAATTATCTTCTATAGCAGCCCTATCACCCATGTATCGGTAACGCAGGCTTCCACTTAATCCGTTTGCTTTTTTATAAGTAATGCCGCCTATGCTGGTAAAAGTAGGAGCTAAGGGTATGCGGTTGGCATTTTCTGGTTCATCTCTCAACCAAGCTTTGTTTATATTCACATCGGCATCTATAAATAAATATTTGCCTAGCTGGTAACGAACGCCAATATCAATACCAATTCTTCTTGTTCTTCCTGTGGCTTCCACAATTCCTGCATCGCCTACATATACCAATTCACTTTGCAAATCCATTGTCCACAAAGCAACGCTGGCAATTAGTTTTTTGTATGGTTTAAATGTAGAACCTATTTCATTGCCAAAA
>JANMIV010000078.1:0-1456 GCA_031375995.1 Bacteroidota bacterium | reverse complement strand
ACTCAAAACTGTTTTTGCTATCTAACGGTGGGTTAAAACCCACCGCTACCAAAAATTCCGAACCTACGGCTCTCAATACACAGTACACAATTAACCGATCTTAAAAAATAGCAACGGACTTGCTACTATAAGATGTTTTTTAATTTATTTAGCCTCAAATTTCATAAAACTGTTTGCCAGTCCAAGCCGATAACAATTCTATTTTATTGTTTTTATACAAGCCAAAAACATGGATAAAATCGCCTCCGCTTAATGCTAAAATAGGTAATAATTTATCTTTTTTATTTAAAATAAACAATATAATATTTTGATTATCAGCAATATAGATATTTTTTTCATCAATATACAACTTAACATTTGAAAGCGCAACAGGCACATCTTCGAGAAAAGGAAATCGCCCCATCAAGTCCGCCAAAGAAGTTTTAAAAGTGCTTATATTTTCAAAACCTTTTATAGGCTGAAAAACGCTTGTTTCATTTTGTACAGCAAACAAAGCTCGCAAAGGAAAAGTCGAAGGATAGAAACATAAATCGCCAATGACGGTCGTGCCAGCAGCATGCGTGATGCCCAAAGGCGGTCCAAATCCGCCAAAAAAATTGAGGACAAGCGCAGGTCGATTCGAGCGTGTTCCCCAAAGCCAACAACGTTCAGAAGTCAATCCTTTGTCTTCTTCTTTTATTTGTCGGGACAATACAACCCATTGATCACCAAAGGTTTGTGTCTGCAAAACGTCTTCTTTTTTGACTGTCCAACCCATCAGATTTTTTACGTCTTGTTGTAAATTATCAGGTATTTTTTCAAAATTATCATACGTATCGAGCAGCAAATAAAGCCTCGAAATTTGACGCATAAATTCCACTTGCCAGCCTTCTTCAAAAAAATTAATTTCCTCCAAATTTCGTAGCGCAGCAGCCAATCCGCCAGCCTTAGCATCTACCATTCTCGCCTTGATATTTTGGGTAAAAACATACATTTTGGAAGGAACATCTATGATGCCCGAGCGAACTTGGTCTTCGAGCCACTGTTTTAATTCGAGTACGCCCGCATCAACCTGACGCATACGAGTATCGGAGCGTTTGAGCTTCGCTTCTTCGGCTTTTTCATTTACTATAACTTCTTCATTATCAGCAATTTGTACCATTTTTTTTGTATTTCTTTTTGCCAACCACTCGCCTACTCTATCATCTAATTCGGTAGTTTCTACGAAGGTATTTTGCTCATTTAAAAATAAAAAAGCAAGCCCAACACCATGTTTGCAAGGAAATTTTCGGCTCGGACAACTGCATTTAAAGGCCAAATTTTGTGTATCAATTTGGGTAAAATAAGGCATAGCACCAGAGCCTTGGCAGAAGCCCCAAAGTGATGCTGATCGTCGTGGAGGTTGCAACATAGGTTGCAAACGCGCCACCCACTGTGCCGTTCGCGTTCAAGACAACCGCGAGGCCCGTCATAGTGG
>JANMIV010000057.1:0-5154 GCA_031375995.1 Bacteroidota bacterium | reverse complement strand
GCTAACATTTGCCATAACTTGGCAATGGCAACTGAATTGAGGTTTACCCCAAATAGCAATCTAAAGTCGCGCTCGGTATAGGTTTTAATAAATGCCGTCATCCAATCATCCCAAGCCCAATTGTTTTCGGTTAAAAAAGCTTGCGGAAAACCTCCTTTGAGCCAATGCGAACGCCAATCATAGCCACTACTTGTTACTTCTTGTAGTTTTAAAGGCCCAAGTTCTAAAAATGAAATTCTACCAGCTAACGACTCTGTTACCCCGTGCACCAAATGTGGCGAAGCTGACCCTAATAATAAAAACCTTCCATTGCGTCTGTTTGCATCAATTACTGAACGTAAAATGGAAAATATTTCAGGCATTAATTGTGCTTCATCTATTATAATAAGCTTTTCTGCATGGAGTTTAAAATAGGCTTCTGCATCGGTCAACTTGGCTTTATCTGATGGACTTTCTAAGTCTAAATAAATAAAGTTATTAGGTTGCATTGCACCAAAAGTCTTGGCTAATGTAGTTTTACCACATTGCCTTGGTCCTAAAATAGCAATAGCTGGTGCCCAGCTTACTTTTAAGGTTAATTTGGCCAAACCGTCTCTATTTATCACACTACAAATAAATAGATTTACCATGAAAAATCAAAATCATATTTTTGTTTTACTTGGTAAACATGCCATTAACCAAGTAAATCGAAAATTGCATTTTCGTTTTACTTGGTTGACTGGAAAACCTAATCACTGATTTTATGGAATTATTACTTTGGAAAAAGGCTTATTTTGTGGCATTATTGATGTATGCAAAAACATTATTTAACAGTTTCTAAAACAGCCCGCTATTTTACTAAAGGCATTTTAAATGAAAGCACTCAATATATTTGGGTAGTTATACATGGTTACGCACAAACAGCAGAAGCTTTTCTAAATAGTTTTGAGAGCCTTGACAGCCTTGACAGCGAACATTTTGTAATTGCACCTGAAGGACTTAATAAATTTTATTCTCGTGGATTTGCAGGAAGCCCTGTTGCTAGTTGGATGACCAGTTTGGAGCGAGAACATGAAATAGCCGACTATACTCACTATTTGAATACTTTGGCTCAAACATTGGATTTAGCAGCGTTTACAAAAGCCAAACTTATTGTGCTAGGGTTTAGTCAAGGGGTTTCTACACAAACTCGTTTTATCAATTCTACTTCGCTTCCAATTCATTTATCTGTTATGGTAGCTGGTGAAATTGGCAAAGAGTTTCAAGAACAATTGCCTGCTAAATTAGCGGAACTTAAGAGCTTGTACCTGGTAGGAACAAATGAAAATATAATAAAACCTGAAAAAATAGTAGCACATGAAACCCTTTTTAAAGATGCCAATTGTATATTTAGCCAATTTGAGGGCAAACATGAAGTAAATGGGCATACTATAGATGTTATTTTAGCGTATTTAAAAGAATAAATATTTTGGATGTAATGGCCTAAAAATCCATCCACGAATCATTCAATTCATCATGTATTGGGTTGGTTTCGGTATCAGATTTTGCTTTGTCTTTTCTCTTTTTTACCTCTCCAAAAGGAATAATAAGGTTTATGCGAACAAAGCCTGTATTGCTCCCATTGAATTCAAAATTATTAATAACAGTATTATTGTTTAGCCCAGTGAATCTAATATTTTGATTTAAGTTAACTCCAACTTGGGCTAAAATCGTGTATTGTCGGCCTATGTATTTTACATCGGCAGATAGCTGAAAAGACCTTCTCCTCATAGCTATTACCCTATTAATAGTATCGGTATTCAGCTTGTTTTGAAAGCTATTGAATCCACCCGAATTTCTGCTGCTAAACCCATAAAACAAATGGGGATTCTTGGTACTGTGCTTATAATTAATGTTGAGTGGCAATGTAAAATTGAGAATAGATTTGAGGTTAATTTGCCATCGTGCTCCCAATAATGGAATAATGCGGGCATCGCCAAAAACATAGCTAAAAGCAACGCCCAATCGGTAGGTAAATTTCTTATTTACTTTTCGGGCAAATAAAAAGGCACTTGTATAGCGCAAGTTTGCATCTGGGAGCGTGTATTCATCTTCGTTGGCCAATGCGCTCACGGTGCCCATAAAAGTATTTTTATTGGAGGTATGGAAAATGCCCAATAAGGATACATTTAAATTGATGAAATTTCTAGTGAAATGCTCCTTACCAAAATCGGCTTGTGCCCATTGCAAATTTGGAATAATACTTATTTGCGTAAATTTCAAATCATTGTCGCTAATATTGTAGCGTTCAAATAGCGTGTGTTTGTAGGCTAAGTTAAACTGTTTATACCGATAGCTGTTGTATTTTGAATCAAGCGAAGAATCCTTGCTACTCAATTTACTTTCACCATTGAGCTGAGCGCTTACACTTACAAAATTGCCCAATTGGTTTTTATTTTGTGCAACGTGAAACTTAGGCCACCATACAGCTAGTGCAACAAACAAAAATGCCTTATTTAATACAGAATTAAATAAGGCATTGATACATATTTTTAAGTTACTAGGCATTAATCAATGCTTTGTATGCGTTTGCATCTAACAAACCTGCAATTTCCGATTCGTTGGCAATACTACTTTTAATCATCCAGCCTTCGCCATAAGCATCTGTATTTACGGCCTCTGGAGCATTGTCTAAGCCAGCGTTTATTTCCAATACTTCGCCTGAAAGGGGCATAAATAAGTCGGAAACAGTTTTAACCGCTTCCACCGTGCCAAATACTTCGTTTTGTGCTATCGTTTTACCCTTACTAGGTATATCAACGTAAACAATATCACCTAACTCTTTTTGTGCAAAATCGGTAATTCCTATATATGCGGTATTACCTTCTATGCGAATCCACTCGTGATCTTTGGTGTATTTTAAGTTTTCAGGAAAATTCATTTTTCTTCTATTTATTGGTTTATTTGAGGCTGCTAAAATACGTTTTAGTATCAATATTCAAAATCAAATTTCTTTTAACATTTTGCGGCTATCAAAAGCTTTTATATGTAATAATTTAGTTTTAAGTTGCCCTATGCAAAAAAAATACAGCAGTTTGCGCGCGTTTTATCCGTTTTATTTAAGCCAGCACCAAAATACTACTAGCAGGGTATTTCATTTTATTGGCACCAGCTTGTTCTTTTTTATATTTTTTGGTGCTTTTATTTTTCACCAATTTAACTGGTTTTTCCTTTGTCCTGTTGCGGGTTATGGGTTTGCTTGGATTGGGCACTGTTTTTTCGAAAAAAACAAACCAGCCACTTTTCAATACCCGCTATACAGTTTAGCTTCCGATTTTATTTTATACTTTGAGTTATTGGCTGGCAAACAGAGCTTTAACATAAAAGACAATGAGAAGGAAGAGTAAATTAAGTGTGGCTTATACAATGTTCCATTTATATAGTTATATCAAACAAATGCAGGCGCAATATAAAATAGACTATAAATGAAGCAATAATAGCCATGCTGAATAGGTAGAGTATCAAAACACCTATTTGAATGGTTTTAACACCTTGGCTTATATCTTCTGTTTCGTCCATGGCTTGTTTCATTTGGTGGTATAAATCAATGGAAATGCCAATAAAAATAGCGGTACAAAACGCCACCATTAAGCAATTAAACAATGGTGTATCTGCGTAAAAGCCATAAAAAAAAGTTGCCACAAGCAAACACATGATCCCTAATATATTTTGCGTTTTTGAAAAATGAATTTGCTTCATGCCTACAATTGTTTTGTTTAAGTGGATGCAAACATACTATTTTGTATATTAAAATTACTAACTATTTTATATATTACAGCTTGTTTTCGGTCTATCCTTATCAAAAAGGAGTGAATCAAAATATGCACAAGAGCCTTTGTTACTTTAATGGGGTATTGAATTTCCTACCCTAAACAATAAGTAGAATCTGCTTTATTGCGAGTAGGCACTTGGTTTTATTTCTCTTTGCTTATTTTTACCGCATGAGTTTTAACCTTATTGCCGATAACTTACAGGCTTACTGCGACCAAAATACGAGTGCCGCAAGCCCCAACCTACAAGCACTTGACCGCCATACCCATGCCAATATACTGCAACCTCGTATGCTAAGTGGGCATTTCCAAGGCCGCTTATTGAGTATGATAAGTTGCATGGTAAAACCAAAGTATATTTTAGAAATTGGCACTTATACGGGTTACTCGGCTATATGCTTAGCAGAAGGTTTGCAAGCCGATGGAAAGTTGATAACCATAGATGTAAACCCAGAAAATGAAGATTTGGTAAATGAATACATTGAAAAAACAGGCAATGCAGGTAAAATACAAGCCATTATAGGCGATGCTTACCAAGTAATGCGTAGCTTAAATTATGCCTTTGATTTGGTTTTTATTGATGCCGATAAACCCAATTACCCCAAATACTATGAATTGGTAGTGAGCAGCATTCCGGCAGGTGCCTTTATTTTAATTGACAATGTGCTATGGAGCGGAAAGGTATTGGACGCCTTGCACGTAGCCAATGACAAGGATACACGCATATTACATCAACTGAATAGAGATATTACTTTAGATACTCGGGTGGAGAATATATTACTACCCTTTCGGGATGGCATGATGCTGGTTCGGAAAAAATAATTGATTTATGGGGCTCACCCTCAGCACTAAAAATCAGTTGTTTGCCTGCAACTCATGCGGCACAAGGGTATTTCTGTTTTAAATAAGCACTGTTAAACATTTTAGCTTTGTAGTACTATAAATAGCTATTTTACAAATGGCTGCTTATATTCGCAGCCTTTAATAAAAATATGGGTATTCGTCAGGAAAAGTTTGCAGGCATTATACAACAGTATTTGGCTGATATATTCTTAAAAGAAGCAAACGCTTTTAATAATGCATTTATTACCATAAGCCGCGTGGAGGTTTCTCCAGATTTAGGGTATGCCAAAGTATTTTTAAGCTTTCTGAATGCCAAAAACAAAACAGAATTGCTTGAACTGGTAAACTTTAACCACAAGGAAATCCGCAAACGCTTAGCCCTTAAAATTAAAAACCAAGCGCGCATAGTGCCGGAATTGCAATTTCTAATAGATGATAGCTTAGATTATGTTTTTCACATGGAAAATGTAATGAAAAAAGTAAAAGACGAAGACGATAAAAAAGGACAATAAATTTTAAATTA
>JANMIV010000056.1:0-4494 GCA_031375995.1 Bacteroidota bacterium | reverse complement strand
CTTTCAAGAAGTTGCAATGTTACTGGGCAATGGTATAGCTTTCCCAAACCAATAAGCAAGCCATGCACAAAATCTTGTAAACCCTCGCGTTTGGAAAAGTAATGTACGTTTAAGCTATTTTCCAATACATCGCTTATTTTAAACTCTGGAGGGGTTAGTTTAGGGTATATCATCATTACCCTATTGTGGAACAGGGGTAAATTGATTAAGAAACTTCTTAGTGAGTCGCCTCCACCTTCTAGCAAATAACCATATTTTTCTTTGCCAGTGCGCAGAATCCACCATTCGCCAAAGGCACTCAATACTTGGCTTAAAGTCATATTCATTTCTGTGGCAACAGATGCTGCCAGTTGGTAAGTAACAGCATCGTCATACGGTTCATTGCTGAGGAAATAGTCTATATCTACTCCACTTTTTTCCTTTATTATTTCCCACTTATCACTCCCAAAGTTTTCTATTACCAACTCTTCTATGGCTTTGTTTACTATACCGTACATATTAATTTTTTAGTTTTATTTCCTCGCTTTTCAGCATATTGTATATTTTAGATTTGGCTATATCTAGCTTATTGGCCACGGTCAATACATTTTCGTCATACTTCTTTAAGTACGAAGTAATAATTTCTATTTCAAATTCCTTCAAAGTTTTATCACCAATAGCATAATTTCTTGCTTCGTTCAGTGCATAAAATACTATATCGTCTGCCGTTATTTCTTGTCCATTGCACATTACACAAGCCAAGTCAATAATTGCTTTTAGCTCCCTTACATTGCCTGGCCATGTATGCTTTTTAAGCTTTGTTTTAGCCGTTTCCGATAAAGTAAGCACCTTGCATTTGTTTTGTTTGGCATATTCCTCCGCAAAAAACTTCGACAATATAAGTACATCATTCTGCCTATCGCGCAAGGGAGGCAATTCTATGGGCAAACCTACAATTCTATAAAACAAATCTTCTCTAAAGTGCCCATTTTTTACTTCCTCCACCAAGTTTTTGTGTGTAGCCGTAATTAGCCTAATATCTACTTTTATGGGTTTATTGCTGCCTATTCTTACTACTTCTCTTTCCTGTATTACCCGCAGTAGTTTGCTTTGCAAAGCAGCATCTAGTTCGCCTATTTCGTCCAAAAACAGGGTGCCGCCTTGCGCTTCTTCAAAGCTACCTGCTTTTGCGTTGTTTGCGCCTGTAAAAGCACCTTTTTCATAGCCAAACAATTCGCTTTCTGCCAAATCTTTGGGAATAGCCGCCATGTTTACGGCTATAAAAGGTTTTTTCTTTCTATCGCTGTTAAAATGAATGGCTTTGGCATATACCTCTTTTCCCGTACCAGTTTCGCCTGTTAGCGATACATTGATATTGGTTTGGATAGCCTTCTGCAACAATGAAAATGTTTTTTTAATTGGGTCGCTTTGCCCAATAATGCTATTCTCAAAAGTAAATTTGCTGCCCAGTTGCTCCTTTAGTTCTTCAACCTCCTTTTTAAGCGATATATTTTCTCTTATATGCATAATAGACTTCCAAAGCATATCCTTGGTATGGTCGTCTTTTATAATATAGTCTTTGGCACCTATTTTTAACAGCTTTACCGCAACCGCTATTTCCTCTTGGCTGCTAATAACCACTACAGGTATTTGTTTATTCCCTTGCTGTATTTCTTTCAGCAATTTTTCGCCATCCATATCAGGCAAACCAAAATCCATACAAATAAGGTCGGGTTGCTTATACAATTGAGCCAGCAATTCTTTGGCGGTGGTAAATAAAGTAATTTCGTAGTCGGGGTTTAAACCCAAGTGGTGCAGCAATACTTGACCATACCAAGGGTCGTCTTCTACTATGAATATTTTAAAGTTCATGTTTGCGTGTTTGATACAATTTATTCAACAGTTAGTCCATTCAAATTTATCATTTTGTTTTATCATTTTTTCAAGTATGCCATTTTATATACGTTTAAATGGTTTGGCACTGGAATGGCTTTACACAAAATGCAGCCTCAAAACAAGCAATATTGCCTACAAAAGGGTGTTTTCCCTAGGAAAAACACCCTTCAAAATAGGAAAATCCTCATTTTTGTGGGGTTTTCCCTACATTTTTTTAAATGCTTCCCATTATTAAGAAACTTAGTTGTTCTTTTAATATAATATGAATAGGTTTGATGTAAGATGAAGCAGCACAAAGTCAACTTAATTTGATTATATGCTATTTTAAACGACAACAATGTATCTAATAAACATCCATAAAATAGAAGCGGGTGACATAATACTGACACGCTCTAATTCAGATATTAGTCAACTTGTAAGACGGCTGACAAAAAGTGAATTTTCACACGCAATCCTATATGTAGGAGTATCAAGCTGTATTGACTCTGACGGTTACGGAGTGCAATCTCAAAATTTGCAAAGACTGCTATATGAGAACGCAACAGACCTAAAAATTCTGCGACTTAAAAGTGTTGAGGATAGAAATAAAATACCAGATGCAATAGTATTTGCACGACAAAAAATCGGTACAGAATATTCTATTGATGAAGCTAAGATAGCATTACTCAAAAAAGAAATTGAAGCTCAACAACCTAATAGACAATTCTGTACAAGGTTTGTTTCTCAAGCTTATGAAAGTGCTGGTATTAAGCTTGTAGACAATGTAGACTACTGTAATCCTGAAGAACTTTTAAGATCAGAACTACTAATAGAAGTAAAAGATGCTCTAAGAAATGCAAATGCAGCGGAAGTTGAATTTGCACAAAGTGAAAGCCCACTTAAAAAACAGCAAGAAATTCATAATACTATTTTCAGAAGTGCAAGAAAGCTAACGAAAGCCGATATTCAAACATTTGAACAGCTTTCAAAATACGTTTTAGACAACCCAGACAAAGAACCCGAAATTTCAAAAATCATCGAAAACTCGGGCTATTTGACAATGTGGCAAATGGATACTGAAAAGAATCCTTGGCATTATGACCCAAAACTTTTCATTGAACATTACCAAAACCTAAGACAATTTGTTAACGTAGCATTATTCTTTGCGACAACGGAAAGAGAAACAAGAGACAGATTTAAAAGGACACTAGAAACATTGGAGTTTGGTTTTTCATTTTACCAGCAAAGGTATTTTGCAATACAAATAGAACTTTGTAACAAACTTATCGACCTTAGTTTGCAGAGGGAATCTACAGCACTAAAAGTACTCAAAGAATGAAAAAATTAGCATAACAGCACATAAATAAATTGGCGGTTCAGTGGTTAAATGAAGCTTTGCACTTTGTATTAAGTTTAATTCTTCGAAAAGGCCAACTTCTTTTAGTACAAGTTAATGCTACACAAAACCAAAAAAGCTATTTTCGTCCAACGTACAATTAATTACTTTTAGAAAATGAATATTGACTGGATAAAACTAAGACCTTTTAATGGCGATATAAAAAATGGATTTGAAGAACTTGTTTGTCAATTAGCAAGAGCAGAGAATATAAAAGAAAAACAACAGTTTATCAGAGTTGCTGCTCCTGATGGTGGTGTTGAAGCGTATTGCATTTTAACAAATGGTGATGAATATGGTTGGCAAGCAAAGTTTTTTAGTTCAATAGGAAAATCTCAATGGACACAACTTGATGATTCATTTAAGCAAGCTTTTGCCAAACACCCTAACCTGAAAAAATATTATATCTGCACACCTCTTGACAGGCAAGACCCACAAATAGCCAACGAAAAGTGGTTCATGGATAAATGGAAGGAGAAAGTTGCCGATTGGGAAGCATTTGCATCAGCAAGCGGAAGAAAATTAGAATTTGAGTATTGGGGAAATTCAGAATTGTTTGACCGATTAAATAAACCCGAAAACGAAGGGAAACTTTATTACTGGTTTGGACAAGAAGAATTTTCTGATAACTGGTTCAAACAAAAACTTGAAGAAAGCATTCTTAACCTAGGGAAAAGATATACTCCAGAAATCAGTTTTGATTTACCAGTAGCAAAAGTTTTTGAAGGGCTTTCAAGAGATGAATTTTTTAAAAAGCAATTCTTATTATATCTTGACGATTTATTAAAGAAATATAACCAAGCGATTTCTCATGTAAAAGTCGATGAAGTAAAAGATTCAATTCAGAAAATAGATTCCTTAATTAATGAATTTAAGAAATCTCTCGAGCGTATCGACTTTGAAGAAATCAGTATAATAAATCAAGAAGAACTTACTAAAGTTTTGAAAACGTGTGCTGAGGTAATTGATAATTTAATTGATATATTCTATGAACTTGATTCAAAAAAGAAGAAGGAAAATAATGAAAAGAAAAATTTTTCCAGTGAGACTAATAGCTATGGTTGGGATATTGACCATTTTAGAAAATTTAGGAACTCCATCTTTGAATTCATCGAATTCCAAGATGATTTAATAGTTGATTTGTCAAACGATCCATTTCTTATTCTATTAGGGGAAGCTGGTATTGGCAAATCTCATTTATTGGCTGATGTAGCAAAGAAAAGAGAAGCACGAAATCAGTTTAC
>JANMIV010000041.1:0-2708 GCA_031375995.1 Bacteroidota bacterium | reverse complement strand
AGTGTTTCAAAACCATGCGCAAAGCCAGGAGGAATATAGAACATGGTTTTATTTTCTGCCGTTAGTTCTATGGAGAAATGTTCTCCATAAGTAGGAGAGTCTTTTCTTATATCTACTGCAACATCCATTACTGCCCCTTGTATTACCCTAACTAGTTTTCCCTGTGCGAAAGGCGGTGCCTGAAAATGCAATCCACGTACAATGCCCTTTTGCGAAAGACTTTGGTTGTCTTGCACAAATGCTAAATCAATGCCAGCGACCAACATTTTTTCTTTGTTATAGCTTTCGTAAAAATAACCACGGTCATCTTTAAATACTTGTGGTTCTATTATCAATAAACCAGCTATCGGAGTAGTTTTTATTTGCATATATTGTTGAATATGTAATTGGTTAAAACCATGAACTTGATTTGGATTTAGAGCGGGTACTTTTGCCTCCTAAGCCAAGTGCGCCCAATAAACTGCGTGTAATAATTTGTGCAGCCGTTCTGCCTACTTGTTTGGTAACAGGGCTACCGAGTATTTGTTCTAAAGTAGATTTTTCGTTTCTTGTTTGCTTGCCTTTTGGGGTGTTTTGTTCCGTTTCCGTGGTATTGCTTTCACTAGCCAATTGTAATTTGGCTTGGAGTATTTCGTAGGCACTTTCACTATCAATATCTTGGTTGTACTTTGTAGCTATTTTCGATTTGTTAACCAAGGCAGTTATTTCTTCTTCGCTTAGTATATCCATTCTCGATTTAGGCGCACAGAGCATAGTAGCTGCCAATGGGGTTGGAATTCCCTTTTCATTTAAGCAGGTAACCAAAGCTTCGCCCATGCCCAATTGGGTAATGAGTTCGTCTGTTTTATAATAATCAGATAGGGGATAGTTTTCTGCTGTTTGTTTTATCGTTTTCCTGTCAGCGGCAGTAAAAGCGCGCAATGCATGTTGCACCTTTAAACCCAACTGCCCCAATACCGATGCAGGTATATCTGATGGGTTTTGCGTGCAAAAGAATATACCAACTCCTTTGGAGCGGATAAGTTTAATAATGGTTTCTATCTGTTCCAATAAAGCATCATTGGCTTCTTGGAAAATAAGATGTGCTTCATCAATAAATAGCACCAATTTGGGTTTATCCAAATCTCCTTCTTCTGGCAAGCTTGCATACAATTCTGCCAATAAACAGAGCATAAAAGTAGAGAAAAGCTTAGGCTTGTTCTGAATATCATTTACCCGTAATATGGATATATAGCCTCTGCCATCATCGGCAATACGCATCAAATCGTCTATTTCAAAGCTGCGTTCACCAAAAAATGTATCTGCGCCTTGTTGCTGCAATTCAATTACCTTACGCAATATAGTTCCTACTGATGTGGTAGATATTTTACCATATTGTTTTTCTAGTTCAGCCTTTCCTTCATTGCTTATAAATTGCAGCACCTTTATAAAGTCTTTTAAGTCTAATAGCGGCAATTGGGAATCATCGCAGAACTTGAATACCATGCTTACAAAGCCTGCTTGCGTTTCATTTAAGCCTAATATTTTCGACAATAATATAGGGCCAAATTCGCTAACGGTGGCTTTTAGTTTTACTCCAGGCTTATTGCTTATACTTAATAATTCCGTTGGATAATGGGCTGGCGTATAATCCAAGCCTAATTTTGTATAACGTTCTTCAATAGCAGCGTTGGTATTGCCTTTGGCAGCTATTCCACTTAAATCGCCTTTTATATCAAGCAATAAAACGGCTATACTGGCATCGCTTAAACCTTCGGCTATGGTTTGTAATGTTTTGGTTTTGCCTGTTCCTGTAGCTCCAGCAATAAGTCCATGGCGGTTAAGCGTTTTAAGAGGCAAACGAATAGGGCATGATGCCAATGTTTCCCCGTTTAAAATTGCAGCACCTAGCAGAATACTTTCCCCTTTGAAAGTGTAGGCGTTTTTTATTTCTTCAATAAACTGCGCTGTCATATCTATCTAACAGTTTGATGTTTTATAAATAGCAATATACTCATGTGTTTAAATACGTGTTGTATTTATCCCCAATCCGCATTGGCTTAGGCTTGCCCCGTTGGACCATTAAAGTTCATAGGTATAGGTGGCATCATATCTGGCAGGTTTATGGTACCCAATTGGTCTTCGTATTTATTAATGTTTTCGTTCAGTGCCAACAACAAACGCTTGGCATGTTCAGGTGTCAATACCACCCTCGATTTTACTTTGGCTTTTGGTACACCAGGCATTACCCTTACAAAGTCTATTACAAACTCGCTATTGCTATGTGTTATGATGGCTAAGTTGGCGTAAGTACCTTCTGCTATTTCTTCGCTTAGCTCTATATTAATTTGGTTGTTGTTGTCTTGGTTACTCATATTGCAAGTATAAATTATTTTTTGTTTTATACCTGCAAATAAAGGGTGTTTGTGGAAAGTATTTGCTTATTGAGCGGCTTTGAGCGTAAAGCCAAACGTAGTTCCTGTACCTATTGTACTACGTACATTAATGGTTTGTTGGTGCGCTTCAATAATATGTTTTACAATAGCTAGTCCCAACCCTGTGCCACCTTTTTCGCGGCTACGACTCTTGTCTACGCGGTAAAACCGTTCAAAAATCCGAAGCTGATGCTCTTCAGGAATACCTTCTCCTGAGTCAATAACATGCGTAACAATATTTTTTTTATTTACCTGAAAACTCACCAGAACCTCAGATCCATCATGCGAATGCTT
>JANMIV010000541.1:0-8602 GCA_031375995.1 Bacteroidota bacterium | reverse complement strand
AACGATTCGATTATTAAACTAGAGAAAATACTCATTAGTAATAACCAACAATCACTGCAACTAAACGGACGCTATAATACCCTAACCAATCAGCAAAACATATTGCTTAGTTTAACTGATTTTAAACTCAATAATATCAATGATGTATTTCCTGATTTATACATAGATATTCATGGATTGAGCAATGGCAATATCATATACCAATCTATTGGCGATAAAAATGTTTTCAATGGTAACTTATTAATAAATGCTTTTCAATTGGATAATGATACCATAGGCGATATAGAATTAACGAGTTCTTTTGATACCAGAAACAACCGTTTGGGTTTTGAAATGAATGCCCTCAATGGCAAGTTGAATAACTTTAAAACTACTGGTTACTGGCAAGTAAACAATAATAAAATTGATGCTACCGTAAGTTTAACGGATGCTGATGTAAGTGCATTTCAGCCTTTTGCCAAAGACTATATTACCTTATATGAAGGCAAGGCAAGCATGAAGGCATTGATTAGTGGCACTATTAACAAACCCGATATTGATGGTTTTTTAGAATTGAATAAAGTAAAAACAAAAATTAACTATTTGCAAACTACTTATAGCTTTACCAATACCATACACTTTGATAAAACATTGATAGAAATACTCCCTTTCAACATGTATGATGTAAATAATAAAATGGCCAAAGTAAGTGGTACTATTAACCACAATAATTTCAACCGTTTTGATTTTGATATAAGAATCAAAGATTTTAAAGATCTTTTGGTTTTAAATACCACCTCCAAAGATAATTCCTTGTACCATGGCAAAGCCTATGGCAGCGGCTTTATGACGATTAAAGGCCCTCTAAATGATATTGCCTTAACCATTGATGCCACTACTGAAAAAAATACCAAAGTGGCTATTACTCCTTTTGGTGTAGGCGATGGTGATGACGAAACATTGATACACTTTACAAGCCGCGACACCACAAAATTTTTCAATATAACACGCCAACAAGAATTAGCTGGATTTTCTATTGACTTTAAACTACATGCCACTCCTCAGGCCGAAATACAAATAATATTTGACGAACAAACCGATGATAAAATAAGGGCTACCGGATCAGGAGAGATAAAACTAGAGCTTACCAGACAAGGTGCTTTTAACATGTATGGCGAATACAATGTAATAGAAGGTGATTATGTTTTTACAGCCCTCAATATTGTTCCAAAAAAATTCTTTCTTAAAAAAAGTACTATCAATTGGAGTGGCGACCCGCTTAATGCCTCGCTTAATATTTTTGGAGTGTATAGGCAACGTACTTCAATAAGCGAATTGGTAAGCACCTCTAATGTAAACAACCAACCCAATACTCAAAAAACTTTGGTGGAAGCCATTATGAATATTAGAGGAACACTTATTCAACCAGAATACAAGTTTGATTTAAACTTTCCTGAAATAGACAATACCATGAATAGCAGTAGTATTTCTGACTTAAATTTAGTGGTAAGTAACCTAAGAAAAGAACCGGAAAACATGACTCAGCAAATTATAAGTTTAATGGTTTTTGGCAGGTTTACTCCATTAAATAATAATGCGAACACACTTAACCCAAGCTCTAATATAGGTATTAATACTTTATCGGAATTAGCTTCATCGCAAGTAACTTCTATCATTAATAAATTTGTGCCCAATATTGACTTCAATTTGGATGTTCAAAATGCAATAGACCCTTCCAGAAGCCGCAGTGTGCTGCTTTCTGCATCTACTAAATTTTTAAATAACAGGCTTGAAGTAATGGGTAGTTTTGCTACGGATAACTCCCAAAACAATGTTTTAGCACAATACAATATATCTACCACAGGTAATTTTAAAGCCCGTCTTTTCAATCGCTTTACCACCGACCCCATTTTTAACAGGGGGAATATAACCACGCAAGGAATTGGATTGTATTATAGAAAAGAGTTCAATACGGTAAGAGATTTGTTTAGAAAACAGCTTTATGTAAACTAGCTATAACTGCTATTGCTACCAATAAAGAGGCTCTTTACCATAATTTTCTTTGCATTGCATTATATTATCCCATTTTTTAATTTCCTTAGCAAACAATTATTTAAGCCCTCATGTATAAAAAACTGACCGCATTATTTGAAACCAAAGACCGTGTTTTTGGATTGGACTTACTTCGTTTTGTTGCTATTTTACTGGTTATACAGGGGCATACCAGGTGGATGACAAACAGCTTTCCAAAGCCTCTTAAAGCCTTATTGCATGGCAGCGGCATATTGGGAGTAGAACTGTTTTTTGTATTAAGTGGGTTTTTAATAGGTGGTATTTTGCTCAAACAATTCGAAAAAAACAATTATTCTTTAGACTTTGCTGCCATCAAGCACTTTTGGGTAAGACGCTGGTTTAGAACATTGCCTAATTATTATTTTATCCTTATTGTATATATTATAGTATATTATGCTGAATCGCCTGACAGGTTATGGAGGTATTTTCTTTTTTTACAAAATGCATGGAATAGCCCTGCTTACTTCTTTGAAGAATCGTGGAGCTTGTGTATTGAGGAAATCTCTTACTTAGTATCTCCTTTAATTCTTGGTTTAAGTGCGGTGCTGTTTGGCAAAAAGGGAAAAGGAAACCAAGCTTATTTTCTTTGGGTAAGTGTTGCTTTAATAGCACTGGTTTCAGCACTTAGGTATATTTACACCACTTACTATTTATTGCCAGACTACAAATGGAATATTGATGTAAGAGAAGTTGCTGTTATTCGTTTAGATGCCATTTATTACGGATTTATAGCCGTGTATATCAATAGGCGATTTCCCTTATTCTGGAATCAATTTAAAATTGTTTTGTTTGCGATTGGCTTAGTGGGTATTTTAGGTCTTATGGGATTACAAAAAAATATTGTGGAACAATTCCCTGGCTTTATCTCCAATAACTTATTTTTTACTTTCTTAAGTATTTCAATAGCCTGTTTATTGCCCTACTTATCAAGTGTACAAAGTATAAAATGGAGTGGGATTGCAAAACCCATCACTGCTATATCCATCATTTCTTACTCTATGTATTTAATCAATGGAGGCTTGCTCTCTTTTAGCCTTATGCAATATACCAACGAAGGAGCCAACTGGACAGCGCCTTTTGCCATGCTAATGTATGGTTTATTTTGGGTAGTTTGTATTGGCCTCTCTACACTTATATTCTTATTCTTCGAAAAGCCAATGACCGATTTACGAAATCGGTTTTAAAACGTTATTTGCTTTTGGTACAATAATTAATGTACCTATTACAATTTTAGGTTTACAATACTGGCTCCATCTCCGCCCATTTCTATATGTTCGTTCTGTATGCTCGAAACCAAAGGATTTATATTTAATGTTTCTCGCACCAATTTACGCAATACGCCATACCCTTTGCCATGCACTATACGCACTTGTTTAAAACCCAACAAATAAGCATCGTCAATATACAATTGCAATTGCTTCATGGCCTCTTCACCCCTAGTGCCTATCAGGTTCAACTCGGGGTTAAAATCTTTCATTCTATCATTTAAGTTAATACCATTACTAGCACTTTTTATGGCTTGTGTAGCTTTGGCAACTACTTGCAGTTTTTTTACATCTACTGTGGTATGTAAATCGCCAAAAGCAACAGTAGCTTTGTTTTTTGCAATAGATAAAACTTCACCAATACTTTGCTGTCCTGTTACCGTTACCGAAGCCCCTACTTTCAGTTCTCCTGAAAAAGGTGTAGACTTATTGGCTACAACGGTGGTGCTTTCTTCCTCCTTAATAAAATTACTTATTTCCGCTATTTGTTCTTTGATTACGGTGCGTGCTTTGCGTTGTGTTTCCGCATCGGCTTGGTTCTGTTTTACTTCACGTATGGCCGCTTCTACTTTGCTATTGGCTTCGGTAATAATAGCCAATGCCTCTTGTTTGGCTTGTTTTATTAATTGCTTCTTATTGGTTTCAATTTCTTGCTTTAGTTTTTCATACTGCCCCATAAGCGTATTGGCTTTGGCTTCCTTTTCTGCAAAGCGTTGGCGTAAATCTACCACTTGCTTTTGCTCTTTTTCTACTTCTATTAGCAATTCATCTACCCGCTTTTGTTTCACTCCTACCCTATCCTTTGCATAATTAATTATGCTTTGTGCCAATCCTGTTTTGGTAGCTATTTCAAAAGCATAACTACTGCCAGGTTTGCCCATTTCTAACAAATAAAGTGGCTGCATTTTTTCATTGTCAAATAGCATACTGGCATTTACCAAACCTTTGGTATTATTGGCAAAGTTCTTTAAGTTACTAAAGTGAGTAGTTACTACACCAAAACTGTTTTTACGGTTAATGTGGTTCAATATAGCTTCGGCCAAAGGCCCACCAAATTGAGGGTCCGTTCCCATACCAAACTCATCTATCAAAAACAATGTTTTACCATCGGCAAAATCAGTAAAATATTTCATGCGCAACAAATGACTACTATAGGTACTTAAATCATTTTCTATACTTTGCTCATCACCTATATCTACCATTATATCTTTAAAAATACCCATTTCACTATCAGCACTAGCTGGTACCAAAAATCCGCATTGCAACATATATTGCAATAAGCCAACTGTTTTTAAACAAACTGATTTTCCTCCTGCATTGGGTCCAGAAATAACGGCTATCCTATTGTCGTTTACCAATTGAATATCTAAAGGAACTATCAGTTGTTTATTCTTTTCATGGTTTAATTTAAGTATTGGATGGTAAGCTGTTCTTAAATTGACCATTGCCTGTTTATTTAGTGCTGGCAAACTGGCTTGTAAATCTATTGCCAATAACGCTTTTGCACGTATAAAATCAAACAAACCCATACGCTGTATGTTTCTTTCCAAATCAGGTATCTCGGGGCGTATTTGGTCGGTAATTTCAAGTAAAATTCTTTCTCTTTCTCTGCGATAAGCCAATTGCAATTCGCGAATCAGGTTATTCATTTCAAAACATTCAGTAGGCTCAATATATACTGTTTGTCCTGTATTGCTTTCATCATGCACAAAGCCCTGCACATGCCTTTTATGGTCGGCTAATACTGGAATAACCAAACGTCCATCTCGCACAGTTATTTCTAAATCTGCTGGAGCATAATCATTTTTTACCGCTTTGTCGTAAACAGACTGAATACGCCTTCTTACTTCCTTTTCTTTTTCATTTATTTTAGCCGATATTTTACTCAACTCTGGAGAAGCATTGGGTTTGAGTGCGCCATCTGCATCCAAAATACGCTCAATACGTCTTACCATTAAATCATTGTACAAAAGCCCTTCTAACAAAGCCTCTAAGTGTACATATTTTGTAGGTCTTTCCCTAAAGTATTTGGCTATTTGTAAAAACGACTGAATGGTCAATTTCAGTTTATGCAACTCCTCTTCCAATAACCACATCCCTTCAATTTTGGCTTTGTTAAAATAAGGAAACACATCAAAATAATGCTCAGACGGAAAGGGAGTATCTATCTCCAATAAACTTTTAAATTCATTTACTTGTGACAGCATGCGCTCCACAATATCAAATTTGTTATTGAATCTAATTTTTTCTATATAGCTCTGCCCTATGGCAGAAATACACTTTTTGGCAACTAATTCTTTTATTTGATTGAACGCTAACTTCTGTTCAATGGTATGAGGATATGGCACTCTTTTGCTTGGTTTATAAGACGTGCAATTTACTGTTTTTACTTAAAAAACTGAAGAGTCAGATAGCAAAAAATGATTTAATTACTCTTTCCAAGCAATCAAATCATTCTTCAGAAGTTAAAACTTACTTTGTCTCTTCCGCATTGGCCAATACTTCCCCCTTAAATGTTAAGGTAAAACTGCTAGGATCAGAATTGGTGCTTACAGTAGTTGTTTTGGTAAAACTACCCACCGCTGCTGCATTGTAAGTTAGTTTCACAAAGCCCTTTTTTCCAGGGGCAATGGTTTCTTTGGTGTAGTCTTCTGTAGTGCAACCGCACGAAGGACTAACACTTGCAATAATAAGTGGTGCGCTCCCCGTATTGGTGAAACTAAATACCACCGAAACAGGCTTGCCTTGTGGAATACTACCAAAACTGTGGTTTGTTTTTTCCCAAGTGCATACAGCCGCCTTTGCTGGTTGTGTGGCCGAAGCCATTACTTGATTGGTAACATTGTTTTGTTGTGCATAAAGCATACTCATTAACAATGCGGTACTTGCTGTTAAAATTAACTTTTTCATATTTATTTTTGATTATTACACCACAAAGATGTGATGCCATGGGCATACATTTTGTTAACGACTTGCCAATTTTTCATAATGATTTGTTAAATAACTTAACAAATTCTAAATGCAATCAATAAAAATATACATTTGTTCAATAGCCCATACAATCCTATGAAAAGAAGAACCCTTAGCATATTTGTAATACATGCACTTACTTCCATACTGGGCATTGTTGTTATACAAATATATTGGTTTAGTAAAGCTTATGAAAATAATGAACAAGAGTTTAATAGCAATATACGAATTGCACTTAAAGAAGTGGTAAAAGGCATACTCAAGTACAATAATGTAAGTACTGCAGTTCCTATAGATCCTATTCAACAAATAAAACACAATTATTATGCGGCAATGGTCAATGACCAAATAAACGCAGAAGTACTGGAACATTATTTACAAACAGAGCTCAAAAAATTCAATATTCAGCAAGGATTTGAATACAGTATTTATGATTGTTCCAACAAAAAAATAGTGTATGGTGCATATATTGATGGGCAGGGATTTACCAACCCAAGCAATAAAACTTTACTACCGCAATGGAAGGCCGACAACTATTACTTTACCATTTATTTCCCGCACAAAGTCATTGGTATAGTTGGTCAAATGGCCCTTTGGCTTTACTCTTCTGCTATCATACTTATTATAGTTGTCTTCTTCAGTTATAGTTTATTTGTTATTCTCAAACAAAAACGTTTATCAGCCATACAACGAGATTTTATAAATAATATGGCCCATGAAATAAGAACCCCATTAACAACCATTGCCATCTCTGCACAGACACTAAAAGATCCAAGCATTATTGAAACACCTCAACGACTGCTCAACTATTCAACTATCATTTTAGACGAAGCTACCAAGCTAAAAAACCATGTGGAGCGTGTATTGTCTATTGCTGAAACAGAAAGCAAACTGAAACTTAATCTTGAAAAATTTAATTTACACCCACTAATTACCCAAATTACTCAACAACTTATACAAAACAATAGCCATAAAAACACTTCCTTAAAATGGACACTAAATGCCCCTAACGACAGCATTTTTGCAGACCCATTGCATATAGGTAATTTAATTGCTAACCTGATAGATAATTCATTAAAGTATAGCAACAATAACGTAAATATAGAAATTACCACCATTAATAAAAAGCATACGATTGAAATTCAATTTAGCGACAATGGATTTGGGATAAGCAAAGAAAACCAGAAAAAAATATTCGATAAGTTTTATAGAGTACCCACCGGAAATGTGCACAATACCAAAGGTTTTGGAATAGGTCTTAATTATGTAATGCTGATAGCTAAAGCACATAAAGGCCAAATTAGCGTGCACAGTAATCCAAACAATGGAGCCACATTTATACTTACTTTACCCAACGCATAATATATGAAAACAAAAATTCTTCTAGTGGAAGATGACAGCAATTTAGGGTTTGTAATCAAAGACAATCTAACCCAAAACGGATTTGATGTTTACTTATGTGAAGATGGAGAAATGGCATGGCAAAACTTCCAGCATAATCATTTTGACATAGCCATCTTCGATATTATGTTACCTAAATTAGATGGCTTTACTTTGGCTGAAAAAGTAAGATTGGCAAATAAAGAAATACCCATTATTTTCTTAACAGCAAAAAGCATGAAAGAAGATAAAATAAAAGGCTTTCAATTGGGGGCTGATGATTATATAGTAAAACCTTTTAACATGGAAGAACTAGTCTTCCGTATAAAGGTTTTTATCAAACGTACTGCAAAAGAACCAAGCGCAGACTTATTTCAAATTGGCTCTTACCAATTCAATTATCTAAACTTAGAACTAAGGCATGAAATAAGTTCCAAACGCTTAACCCAAAAAGAAGCCAATCTTTTAAAACTACTTTGCCACCGCAAAAACAAAATGGTAAAACGGGAAGATTTATTGAAACAGGTTTGGGGTAGCAATGATTATTTTGCGGGCAGAAGCATGGATGTATATATTTCTAAACTCAGAAAATACTTAATCCACGATAACAGTATAGAAATTATCAATTACCACGGAATAGGATTTATGCTCAGTTTAAAATGATGCTCAAAACCAACCAATTCGAAATTTTTCCACAGTAAAACAAACTCCTGTAAAATAATTTAGTGCTACTTTCGTTACCTGATATTTAAAATATTTAATGAATAGAAAAACAGGTCTAGTGGCAATTGTATCATTGCTTATTACCAATGTGCTAATTGCTCAACAAAAAAGAGTATTAAGCGGTTACATAACAGAAAAAGGAAGCAAAGAACTGCTTATAGGTGCTACCATATCGGCTCCAAAATACAAAACAGGCACCGTAACCAATGCTT
>JANMIV010000432.1:0-3388 GCA_031375995.1 Bacteroidota bacterium | reverse complement strand
TCTTTTTCTTCATTTTCATTTTGTTAATTCTTTAGCAAATAACCTTATTGCATTGATAATTTCAAATCAAATGTTTTTATTGTGCAGTAATTGAAAGACAAAGAATGAGAAATCAAACTATAAGTTGGCGTTATGTGAGTGCAATAGTTGGTCTATTATTGGTTTTTGCGGGCTATAAGTTTGTAGCCGATTTGTTTTTAAACAACGTAAAAATTGCAGAAGGCAAAGCAACCTATATCTATATTAGGTCTGACCAAAGTTTTGATAGACTTATTTATAATTTAGACAGAGAAAATATTGTTGAGAATGTGGCTTCTTTTGAGCGTGTGGCCAAATTGCTGAAGCTAGACAATACGCTAAAACCTGGTAAATATAAAATTGCAGCAGGCACCAGCAATTTAGCTTTGGTTAGATTATTAAAATCTGGCAAGCAAGAAACTGTTGATTTGGTTTTGAAATATGCCAGAAGGAAAGAAAATTTGGTAGGTAGCATTAGCAAGCAGATTGAACTAGATAGCAACGATTTATTGAATACACTTGCTGATACTTCTATACTGAACAAAATTGGATTTGACAGCAACAATGTCATCAGCTTGTTTATACCCAATACTTATAATATGTATTGGAATATAAGTGCTAAAAAATTCATAGAGCGCATGCAAAAGGAGTACAATGTGTTTTGGAATAGTGATAGAGCTACCAAAGCCATTTTGTTAAAGCTTTCGCCTTTGCAAGTAGCCACCTTGGCATCTATTGTAATGAGTGAAACCAATAAGGCCGATGAAATGCCAATTGTGGCAAGGGCTTACTTAAACAGAATGCAAAGAGGCATGATACTGCAAGCTGACCCTACTGTTATTTTTGCCATGCACAATGATAGTATTAAGCGTGTATTGTTTGAGCATACTTTATTTGATTCTCCTTATAATACCTACTTATACAAAGGCTTGCCACCGGGGCCTATTTGCATGGCTTCGCCCACGGCTATTGATGCAGTACTGAATGCGCCATTGCACAATTACGTTTATTTTTGCGCCAAAGAAGACTTTAGCGGCTACCATAATTTTGCTGAAACATTGCAACAGCATAACGTAAATGCACGCAAATACCAACGAGAATTAAATAGGAGAGGATATTAGTATTTTTGTTCAAAGGCGACATTTTCAGCCAGGCCATAAAACAAATAAACCTTCACGCTGCGCTTGCACTTTTACTAACGAATCTTGCTTTCAGTGGCAATTTGTTTCTTGTGAATGTTTGACCTTTTCAAAAGCAACGATTTCTTTGACCAAAACATATTTCAGCATTTTTCTATCAACTATCAACCAACAACTACCAACTAACTAACTTAATAAATCCAATATCTCATCCACGTTGATGGTTTTGATAAAGCTCTCTTCTGTGGTAATGATATTATCGGCCAGCAACTTCTTTTTGTTTTGTAGGGCTATTATTTTTTCCTCTACCGTATCTTTGGTAATAAACTTATATATAAAAACCGATTTAGTCTGACCTATTCGGTGCGTTCTATCTACCGCTTGTCTTTCCACCGCTGGATTCCACCATGGGTCAATTAAAAACACATAATCGGCATTGGTTAAGTTTAAACCTAAACCACCTGCTTTGAGCGATATTAGAAAAAAAGGAGTATCGTTCTTTTCTTGGAAATTGCTTACCGCTTTTTGTCGGTCTTGGTTGGTCATACTTCCATCCAAATAACCATAAGGCAAGTTGTTTTTTGTTAAGTATTTGCCATATATATCCAATTGCTTAACAAACTGCGAAAACATCAATACTTTGTGTCCTTCGGCCTTGGCAGTATTGGCACGTGCGGTTATCTCGTCAAACTTACCACTGCCAAAAGCATACTCAGGATTGGCTAAAATAGGGTGGTTGGCAATTTGTCGAAGTTTGGTTAAGCCCTTTAATAAGGTAAAGTGCGATTTATTGATACCAAGTTCAGTAACCGACTTCAATATTTCGTTTCTATAGTATGATTTGGTAGTTTCGTATTCTTCTGCCTGCTCATCCGTCATTTGGCAATAAATGATTTGCTCTGTTTTCTCTGGCAAATCTTTGGCCACTTGGTCTTTGGTTCTGCGCAATACAAAAGGTTTGATAATGGCTTTTAGCTGCTGCATTTTAAACTCATCTTTGCCTTTTTCTATAGGAGTTACAAAGCGTTCAGTAAACGAATTTAAACTACCTAGCAAACCTGGATTTACAAAAGAAAGCTGGCTCCATAACTCTTGTACTCCATTTTCTATGGGTGTACCTGTAAGTACTAACTTATACATTGATTTGAGTTGCTTTACCGCTTTTGCCGATTGCGAACTGGCATTTTTTATAGCTTGGCTTTCATCTAAAATAATATAATTGAACTTAAACTCTTTTAGCAAAGTAATATCAACGCGAGAAGTACCATAAGTGGTAATAATCAAATCGTATTTATGAAAATATTTGGTGTTCTTAATGCGTTGCGCACCCGTATAAACCAGTATTTTAAGATTGGGTGTAAATTTCCGTGCTTCGTTATACCAATTATATACCAAGGAATTGGGTACTATAATTAAATTAGTGCGTATAAAAGAGGTGTCGGAATGGCTCGCACTATCATTTACTTCCAATACTGGCATTGGCAAAGAGGCTGTAGCTTGGCTTTGGATACTGGCAGTTGCACCATTGTTAAAAATACTTATCTGCCCATTATTGTCTATTTCTGTTATCGCGCTTGAAAGTATTGGCTGTTGAAGTTTAGGTGTTAAAGCTTGCTTTTGTGCTGAAAACTGGTGGAATAAATCCCTTTCATTTTGTATCAAAGCAAGTGTTTGTATGGTTTTACCCAAACCCATATCATCAGCAAGGCAGCCTCCAAATTGATTTTCCTTTAGGAAGTAAAACCAATCAAATCCAGCTTGTTGGTAGGGGCGAAGAGTGCCTTTAAAACTCAATGGAACAGCGGCTTCTTTTATTTCTCCATAATTTTTAAGTTTTTCAAGCTTATCGCTAAATCTTAAATATTTACCCCCATTGTTTACTATTTCATCAAGCAAGCCTATATGCTGTTTTTCTATAGTAATGGCATCTGTTTGGGTACTGAATTCAATAATGCCTGATAAGTTTCCAAACCACTCATTGGGTATAATCGCAATCATACCATTGGGCAATATAAATTCACGTTTGCCTTTTAGCAAATGCTCTCTTAATGATAAAAAAGGAAAGCTAAACTCCCCAAATCTAACAATTGCCTGCACATCAAACCAGTCTTTTTGCTCTTTTATTTCGAGCTTCATTTCCCTAGCACCTATAAAGTATTTGTTTGACTCTGTTTGTTGTTTTATAGTAATACCCGCTTTTTCAAGTTGATGGTGGTGTTCATTGAGCCATT
>JANMIV010000397.1:0-1318 GCA_031375995.1 Bacteroidota bacterium | reverse complement strand
AAATATGTTTTTTAAAATCTGGAAACAGTATTTATTGCTAATTATAAAGCAAATTGTACGCACAATATTCCCTCCTAAAAAGGCATATTTATTATACTATTTTAAAAAATTACCTTTTTAGATAGGAAATCATCTTATATTTGTTTTTTCAAAAAAAATTAGAATAAAAAAACAATATGAATAGGAGAAATTTTATTAAAAACACTACACTTTCGCTTGCTGCAACTCAATTTTTGCCATCGGCTTTTGCTGAAGAAATTTTTTGTAAAAAGAAAATAAAAACAGGTTTGCAACTTTATACTTTACGGGACGATTTGCAAAAAGACCTCGAAGGTACACTCGCAAAAATAGCCAAATTAGGCTATACTAAACTCGAATTAGCAGGCTACGATTCGGGGAAAATATATGGAAAAACACCTTCCGAATTTAATAGAATACTCATCAACGAAGGGCTATCTATGGTAAGTGGACATATTTTGACAGGGCGTGAAAATACGAATAAAAAATACACAATGTCCAACGAATTTGAGCGGGTAGTGGACGATATGAAAGCCATCAATCAAAAATATATTGTCTGTGCTTGGCTTTTTCCAGAAGAACGTGCTTGTATTGACGATTACAAAAAATTAGCTGTTTTGTTGGACAAATGTGGCGAAAAATGCCAAAAATACGGCATACAAATGGCGTATCACAACCATGATTTTGAGTTTCAAGCTATCAGTGGCGTATTGCCTTATGATATTTTACTGCGTGATACAGATAGCGATTTGGTAAAATTTGAAATGGACATGTACTGGATGGCGAAGGCAAAACAAAGTCCTTTTAAGTATTTTGACCAGTATCCGAAGCGTTTTCCGCTTTGGCACATCAAAGATATGAACAAAGAAGACGCTGAAAAATTTGCAGAAGTAGGTTACGGAAGTATCGATTTCGGAAGTATTTTTGCAGCAAAAGAAAAAGCTGGACTGAAACAGTTTTTCGTAGAGCAAGATAATTGCTACGACCGTGCGCCTTTGGATAGTATCAAAATGAGTTTTGAGTATTTGAAGAATAAGGAATGGGCAAGGTAGAAAATAAAAAAGTGGCTGTAAAAAAGATTTAAGGGAATTTGTAATAAATAAATTACCGATAAAGGCATAGTTATTTGTTACAAGTTTCATAACCTTCTACTATTAATCAATAGTCCGTTAAAGAATTAAGCAGCAATTCTGCCGATATTGTATAATTCTCTGATTTTAGGGTTATTTTTTTCAACAATCGGGTCTTTACCGTAAATAGAAATTAATCTATCAAGCAAAAGTTCATTGACATATTGCGT
>JANMIV010000368.1:0-1397 GCA_031375995.1 Bacteroidota bacterium | reverse complement strand
GTTTGGGCGCAAACGAAGCACCGCCAGCTATTGTTTCAGTATTTATTGGTCAGGAAATGTCTAACCTTTTGAACCAAATCGAAAAAGGTAAATCGGCTAAAAATGACATCAAAAAAGTGTTAGATTTATTGTCAAATTTGCCACATTTGGAGCAAGACAATACGGATCGTAACCGTACCTCTCCGTTTGCATTTACGGGCAATAAATTTGAAATTCGTATGGTTGGTTCGACCGCAAACTGCGCTCAACCAATGACAGCTTTGAATACCATGATGGGTGTTCAGTTGAATAAGTTTTATAACGAAGTAGAAAAAATGGCAACTCGTGGCAAAACGCACGAAGAAGCTATTTTAGTAGTCTTGAGAAACCTCATAAAGCGTTGTAAATCAATCATATTTGAAGGCGATGGCTACTCAGATGAGTGGAAAGAAGAAGCTACAAAAGAGCGTGGTTTTATGAATGCAACGACTACTCCTACGGCACTCGACGCTTATATTTCAGCATCGACCGAAAAACTTTTTACAGATTCTGGTGTTATGTCTAAAAGGGAATTACACGCATTTCATGATGTGCTTTTAGAAAGTTATTCTTTGAAATTAGACATAGAAAGTAAGGTTTTGGAAGAGTTGAGTTTGAATTATGTTTTGCCAACTGCGGTTGATTTCCAAACTCGTTTGGCAGAAAATATCAATGCACTTTCAAAAGCAGGTTTAGATAAATCAATGGATTATCAAACGGATAGCATCAAAAAAATGAGTAAGCTAATCCATAAAATTTATGATGCAGTTTGTAAAATGGATACAGAGCGTGAAAAAGCGCACGCTGCAAAAGGCTCACGTGCGCAAGCCGTTGCATTCTGCGAAAATGTAAAACCATACATGGAAGAAATCCGTGATCACGCTGACGAATTAGAGCATATCGTAGATGACAGAACATGGTCTTTGGTAAAATACCGTGAAATGTTATTTTTAAAATAAAATTTTGCAACAAAAATCTAATTATAGTTGTTGTATTTAAGTTAGTAATTCGATAGGATTATTGCAGAAAAAATAACTATTTCAAGCAAATTGCTTTTTATATAAAGAAGTTTTTCGTTTTGTTTTGATGAGCAGTCCTTCGATTCTTTCGGAGGGCTGTTTTTTTATTTGAAAAAAAACAAATTTTAATCAAATTTTGCACTTGTATAAGTCTTTATACCATATTTGGCTAAAATAACAAAAATAACCTTCTTTACTTTTTACATTTACCAAAACCTTTCTTATTTTTGCATTGTTTTTGAAATACGAACAATTGTTAGCAGAAATTTATAAAGTTATTTCAATTCCAAATACTCATAAAAGTAGTCCGATTAAAATAGCTGCCATTTTTTAAATAAAAAAATATAGTAAAAGTAATAA
>JANMIV010000212.1:0-3123 GCA_031375995.1 Bacteroidota bacterium | reverse complement strand
TTCTTGCCATTTCTAAATGTTGTTCTTGGTCTTTTCCAACAGGCACTTTGGTAGCTTTATGTATTAGAATATCTGCTGCCATTAAAACTGGATAGGTAAGTAAACCAGCATTTATATTGTCAG
The DNA here is from genome assembly GCA_031375995.1 of Bacteroidota bacterium. Taxonomy (GTDB): domain Bacteria; phylum Bacteroidota; class Bacteroidia; order UKL13-3; family UKL13-3; genus JAAFJM01. The sequence continues at coordinate 3,000 of JANMIV010000212.1, read as the reverse complement.
GCTGCGTTTTTATTTTCTCTTTAAAGGATGCTACACGCTCAAGTTCCCCTTTGTAAGCATGCATATTCAGTAGCAAATACAGTTCAGTTACTTCTGGCAAATCACTTTGAATATAAATAGTAGTTGCATCGGGATTAATGCCACATGCAATATATTCTGCCAATACTTGCATGACATTTTTGTGTAAACTTTTTGGATTTGGATGCGTGGTTAAAGAATGGTAGTCGGCAATAAAAAAGTAGCAATTGTATTCATATTGCATTTTAATAAAATTTTTAACAGCACCCATATAGTTACCCAAATGAAGGTTTCCCGTTGGTCTAATGCCACTTACTACAATTTCTTTCTCCATTATTTTTTTATAAAAACAGTTCTGCAAAATAGTTGTTTAAGTTTAATCCACCATTTGTAAAATATAACAGTTTGTTTTTTAAAAACTTATTCTACTTTTGGTAGATTATAAATATTCATATGAAGAGAATTTTTACCATTTTACTAATCATTTCAGCCAATTGTTTGTATGCCCAATTAAACAATGCAAGTTTAAACCAGTATTTACAAAAGTTGGGGAACGATTGGATCAGTCAAGAACAGTTATTTATTAATAGTTCCTATACGGATAAACAAACAGGAATAACGCATACTTACTTTAAGCAAAAATTAGCAAAGGGAGAGGTTTACAACACGCAAAGTAGCATCCATACCAATAGCCAAGGTCAAATAATAAGTCAACATTTGTCTTTATTTAAGCCTGTGCAAGTTGTAAGTAACATTCAATTGGATGCAGTTGCTGCATTAAATATAGCATTAAATGAAGCAGAAATGCCTTCGAAAACATTTAATAAAACGGGTATTGCCCTCAACAATGAAAAATTTGAGTTGGTTGATAAAACATTATCATCTGAAACCATAAAGGGAAAGGCTGTTTATTTTATAAAAGAAAATAAGTTGCTAACAGCATGGCAAATAGAGGTATTAAACGATGAAACCAACGATTGGTTTGATATGGTAATAGATGCCAATGATGGTTCTATTTTACATAAGTCAAACTATACTATTAAATGCAACATTGCTGAAATGACTGCTTCCCAAGTAAATAAACCCTTTTATTTTGAGCCAAGTCCAGAATTAACTCCAACACTAAACAAGGCAGATGATAAAGGAACATATAGAATTTTTCCTTTACCATTGGAAAGTCCTGCTAGAGGTAACAGACAATTATTGAGCAATCAAAACGATTTAAAAGCCTCCCCGTATGGGTGGCATGATGTAAATGGAGAATTAGGAGCTGAACATACTATAACAAGAGGAAATAATGTTTGGGCAAAAGAAGATACACTGGCTAGAAATGCTTTAACAGGTTATTCCCCAGAAGGTGGGGCTAATTTAATATTTGATTATGAGTACCAACTAGGTGGAGATCCACGTCTGAATTTAAATGCGGCCATTACCAACCTATATTATTGGAACAATATTATACACGATATTTTCTATAATTATGGGTTTGATGAAGCGGCTGGTAACTTTCAGCAAACCAATTATACCAAAACAGGTTTAGGCAATGATTTTGTTTTTGCCGATGCTCAAGACGGAAGTGGCGTAAACAATGCCAATTTCTCAACACCAGCAGATGGAACAAATGGCAGAATGCAAATGTACTTATGGGCTAGAGGAAGTTCAACAAAAAGAGTGGAGGTAAATACCATCAATGGTTTATTGGGTAAGTATGACGGGGCTATTTCAGAATTTGGTGGCACTTTAAGCCGATATCCTATTACTGCACAGGCTATTTTAGTAAATGGAGGAGGAACAAAACCTACTGAAGGTTGCACAAGTCCTTTGGTAAATGCCGCTGACATTAATGGGAAAATAGCATTAATAGATAGAGGCACTTGTAGTTTTGTTACTAAAATAACTGCTGCTCAAAAGGCTGGAGCTATTGCAGTAATTGTTTTTAATAGTACTGCTCAAAACATAACGCCAATGACCGGCACTGGAGCCGATAGTATTGTTATTCCTTCCATAATGATGAGTCAAGCTGATGGAATATTAATAAAAAAGTACTTAGATTCAGGAATAGTTACTTTAAGCTTATATGATTCAAGTACCATTTCTAAAACATCTCCTACCTACGATAGTGATTTTGACAATGGCGTAATAGCCCATGAATACGGGCATGGAATATCTAATAGATTAACAGGAGGGCCTGCTAATTCATCTTGCCTAACCAATCAGGAGCAAGCAGGTGAGGGGTGGAGCGATTTTTTTGCTTTGGCCCTAACAGCTACTCCCAATGAAATAAGTATAGCCTCAAGAGGCAGAGGTATTGGTACACATTTAATCAACGAAGATACAAATGGGCTTGGTATTAGACCTTATAAATATACAAGAGATATTACCATGAATCCAGTAACTTATAATAGCATAAAAACTTTAAGTATTCCCCATGGAGTTGGATTTGTTTGGTGCAGTGTTTTGTACGATATTTATTTAGATATGATTGAAAAATACGGATTTGACGAAAACATATATACAGGAACAGGAGGTAATAACAAAACATTGAAATTAGTGGTAGAAGGCTTAAAATTACAACCATGTAATCCAGGTTTTATGGATGCCCGTAATGCCATACTTTTAGCCGACTCTTTGTTGAATAAAAATGCCAATAAACTATTATTGTGGAAAGCCTTTGCCAGACGAGGAATGGGTGCAGATGCTTTACAAGGCCAGTCATCTTCTCGTTCTGACGGAGCCAATGGATTTAAATTACCTGCTGAGTTAAGTATATCAATAAATGGATTGGTAGATGCACAGCTCATTAACGTTTTTCCTAATCCCAATAATGGTGTTTTCAGAATTGATGCTCCCGTTAATTTGAGTAGTGCACAATTTACATTAACCGATGTCAGCGGCAAAAAAATACCAATATCCTTTAATCTTATAATCTGATACATCGATAGCCCCTAAATCAGTTCTTACGATATACTGCGGATCGATTGG
>JANMIV010000208.1:0-14145 GCA_031375995.1 Bacteroidota bacterium | reverse complement strand
CAACCCAACCCGTGTCGTTATCGTTCTCAACAATTTTGAAAAGCAATTCAAACGAATCAGAAAGAGTAATTTCTTTTTTGCTGCTTTCTTTCATTTCCTTTATCAACTGTTTCAACAGCGAAATAGCTTTTTCATTTTTATTTCCCTGCCCGTTTGAAGTAAACAAATCTTCTTTCCCAATATTGAATGGGTTTTCGTCATTGAAATTTTTGATACTTACAAGCAACTCAAAAATACTATTGGCACTCTTGTCAGTTTTAAGTTCCATACTTTTAATAGCACCGACAAAATTCCTTGCAACAAAATCATTGTTGATGTCTTTTATCACCTGACTAATTTCTCCTTCTTTGGAAATGAGGTCGCCAGTTTCAATTCCAATTCTTCTAATGATGTGAGCAAATCTTTCTTCAACTCTTGTTTTGTATTCACTCAATTTATTTTCATCAATAAACTCTTTAAGCATTTCGGCAAACTCAAAATACTCTGCTCTTTCTGTAAACTTGATTGCGAAACTGAAAAGATTATTTGCTTCAAAGTTCCCCACGAATTTATTTACTGCTTCTTGCAGATTGGTCAACCTATCCTTACTGCTGTAATGCGTTTGTGTCAATTCAGCTATAAGAGCAATGCATTTAATTTCAGTTTTGTTTTCTTCCGAAAAATCTGAAACAAAAATTTCAACGGTTGTGTAGATTTCTGAACTCTTGAAAGTATCAAAAGCAGTTATGTCATCATTAGATGCTGAAAGAATATTTCTTGTTGATTCTATCTCTGTGTTAAGTTTTCCAATTTCCTGAATCAATTTATCCTGTTGCTGCTTATGCTTTGTCAATTCATTATCTAACTGTTTTTCCAACAAAACTTTCTTGCTCTTGAAATCATCTTCTTTGTCAAATAATTCTCGTTTGTCTTTGTTGTATTCAGCAACTGTATCACGGTTGTTGTCAATGAAAATAAGTTCTGGGTCAATCACTGAAAGCCGTAAATCAATTTCCGAAATTCGTTTTGTATCTGCTCCTTTTGTATCAAGTTCCTTATTCTGTTTGTTCTTAATTTCTTCTTGTCTTTTTGAGATTGACTTTTGTTCTTCTTGTATTAGTAAATCAATCTTGCTAATTGCATCAGCTAATTTTTGTTGTTCTATTTTTACTTTTTCTTCCTTCTCTTTCTTCTTTGCTTCAATCAGTTTGTTAATGCTTCCTTCAATTTTTTGAACTTGTTCTTCTGCTTGTGTCTTTTCTTCATTCAACTTACCAATAACATTGTCAATTGCTTGCAAATCGGTTTCCTTCTCTGTTGTTGCCTTTGTTTTCCATTCATTCAAACGAACGCCTGCTTCTTCTAATTTTATTTTGCTTTGGTCGCTTTGATATTTGTTGGAATCAACAATTTCCTTTTGCTCCTTTACTTTCGGCTGAAATCGCTTTCTTAGTTTTTCAAGTTCTTCATTTGATTTTGCATTTAACTCTGAAATGACTTGCTGAATGACTTGAATTTGAGTTTTTAAATCTTCCTTATCTTTTTGTAAATCAGAAACAGTCTTAACCGCTTTACCAATCTCATTAGTGTCTATTTGAATTCCGTAAAAACTTAAATCAGCATTTGAAATTTGCTTTGGGTTCAAACCTGACTTATACAAAACATTTTCCTCGTCAATTACTTTTCCAATCGTCTTTTCCCAACCAGGAACTTGTTCGTTTAGCCAACTATAAAGAGAATCTTTATGATTATCAATTTTGGTATCTATTGCTGAAATGCTATTATTAAGTTTTGTTTGAAATTCAGTTTGTCTTTCAACTTTTCGCTTTGTTTCTTCCTTGATTCCAGTTTCTTCAAGCAGCCATTCCTTTTGAATATTTTTGCCCTTCTCTGTTGCCTGTTGAATGGCATTATCTGCTTTTGAAATTACTGCATTCAAATTTATAATATCAGCGTTGCAGCCGTCAATTTCCTTCTCGTAAAATCTTTTGCTCTTTACTTCTGAACGCTTAATTCTATTAGTCGTTATGGAGTTTTCCTTTTCCTTAACAAGTGCTTTGGCTACATCAAATTCTTCTTTATGTTGCTTCTTGATTTCTTCATACAACAAATCATATTGCTTTGTTAACTCCTCTTTGAAATGCAATAGAATTTCTTTGGCATTGTTCTTTTCGTTTTGCTTACTGTTCTCAAACTCCTTCAACTGGCTTTCTAACTGCCCTAATTGTAATTGATAACGTTGTTGAATTTCAAGAAACTTAGAAGTAAGAATATCTTTTTCGCCTGTTAAGTTTTTCTTTTCAATTTCTAAAGAAATTTTCTTTGAAACTCTTTCAAGGATATTATCAATACCAATTGAAGTGTATTTATTTTTGGCAATTTTTAAATCGTTCAATTTTCCATTTACTTCTCCGATTTGCCCTTGAAATTTTTCTTTCTTCTTGTCAAATACACCATCAAGTTCGGTAAGTTTGTTTTTAACCTTTGTTCGTTTCAATTCTTCTGCTGCAAGTTGCTCTGCAACTTTGGGCTTTTGCTCCTTCACATTTTCCAAAGCCCAACCTAATTGAGAGGCCAATTCTTTCTTTCTGTTCTCTAAATATTTCAAAGCTGAATATGCGGTTGAAACATTGTCGGCTTGCTTCTCAACTTGATTTTCTCCATTACGATTTCTATCAGTCCATTTCTTAATGTCGTTTAAGTTGGTTTCAAAATCTTTCAGGTGGGTTTGAGAATAAGTGGTCAGGTCAATTTTTAATTCTTCTTCACTCAATGATTTGATAATTGTTTCCTTCACAAACTCTGCACTAAGATTTGCATTCAGAAACACATTCGTAATTGTTCTTGGAATATTTTGAAACTGTTTGCTTTCAAGCAAAGCATATTTTCTGAATTCAGGCGGCAACCCTTTGTTGTTGCCATAAAGAATATTCCTGTATTCCTCGTAACTGTGAATGATTCTTGTGTAACTGGTATTCTTTCCGAATGCTTCTCTTGTCTTGTCCCAACTTTCAAAAGCTCTGCCTTCTGCGTCAATGAAAAAGTTTTTGTCAAAAGCCGAATCAAAAAAACGGAATGCAACTCTTCCTTGAGATTTAAAAGCTAAAGCACAAAACAAATTGTTGTCTGTTTGCACCTCGTAAACGATGTAAGAGTTTTGAAATGGAAAATAATATTCGTCAAAAGTTTTTTTTCCTTGATGAACTGGAATTCCAAGTTTTTGTTTGTCTGCATTATAAAAGAAAAGAATTGCTCTAAGCAAAGTGCTTTTGCCTACGCCTTGCGTTCCGATAAAATGCACATTGCCATCCAGATTTATTTCTGAATATTTAAGTGATTTGTCAGCACTGTTGATGAAAACTATTTTATTCAGGTATTTCATTTCTTACATCATCGGGAATATTAATTGTCAAAATAAGTTGTTCAAGATATTTGAAAGAATCCAATACTTTGTATTGATGTGTAATTTCATTTTCAAGTTCAATGAAAGTATCGTCAATTAGTTTTTTCAAAATCTTGTCAATAATGTCTTGGTGTTTTTCTTTGTCGGTGTGCTTTTTCAACCCTTCCAATTTCGTTTCTAACTCTGCATCTGTTTTAGTTCTATTAAGAATTTCATATGGATAAAAACGGGTCCCACTTCCAAAAGAGTTGTCATAAGTTTTCAGAAAGTCAATTATATCAATCCACCTGAAAGCTGCTTCAATTTTCGTTTCAAGGTCAACCTTATTCTCTGGTCTGCTGAAATAGAAATATTCGTCACCTTTCTCCAATGTAAAGTTTATGCTTCTGAAATAGTCGTAAAGATTTTCAAAGTTCTGTTCGTCCTCAATAATTTTATACAAATCACTAACAGTTTTACTGGAACTGTTTGAGTTTATGAATTGCCCTTTGCTAAGGATTTTAAATATGTCTGCGGTTTGAATTGGAACTTCCATTTTGCTTTTCTATTTAGGGTAAACCATTGCGAATTCAATTTCTCTTTTCTCCTCAAACTTATCTGTTATCTCAAAGATGTTTTCATACTGCGAAATCAACTGGCAATAAATTGTAACACGGTCTTCAAATGAAACTTCTTTAACGAAGTTGTAATTTATTATGAAGTCAAAAAGATTGTAGCTGGAAGCTACAAATCCATTTTTGACTTCTTCAAGATTGATTTGAATTTCTTCCTCGGTTTGAGTTTGCAAATATTCACTTGAAATTTTTTCTGCAACTGGTCGTTTCAAGTTTATTCCTGCTTTCACTCTCTTTGCAATTTTCAGGATGCTTGCAAATGCTTCTTCGTCTGCTTGCAAATATTCAAGCGAAAGTTTTAAAGGGTAAGCTGGATTAGGTTCAAAGATTACAGAATCGTTTGCTCCTAAAATTGATTTTATGTCTGTTGTGGTTTCAAGAATGAATTGGTCTTTCAGATATTTTACAAGTCGCAATTTTTCAATCACACCGCTCTGATATTGTATTTGGTTTAAGAAGTCAATAATCTGCCTTTCAATTTCAATAAGGTTATGTGTGCATTTACCCAACTGAATTTTGAGTTGAACAATTACTCTGCTTAATTCTTCGTCTGTGGCTGTGTTGAAAAAAGTAACATCACCTTCTGTGATTAGCTTTTCTGTTTGAGCAATCAGTTTTGTTATGTCTTTTCTCTTGTTGTCAAGATGAATAAGTTTAGCTCTTTTGTTTTTGTAGGTGGGTTCGTTTTTAAAAGTGTTGTCAATGTTTCGTTTCAGGTCAACTACATTTCTCAAAGTGATTGTTCCAATTTTTCTTAGAGTGTTTTTGATTGTCCGCAAATACTCATACTTTCTCTGTTCGTTTGGTTCGTTGAAATAGTAGTCAATGTTTTGTTTTACTTTTTCAAGATTGTCATTGATATAAGAAGTATTTATTTCTTCGTTGGCGTCCAAAACCAGTTCAAAGAATTGTAGAAACTCGTCATCAATTTCAAGGTTATTTCCGTTTTGCCTGATAACAGAGCGGTTTAGTAAATATTGAATTCTGTTGTCGTCATTGTCAACTAAATCAAGAGCATACTCATATTTATAAGAAGTGGATTTCCGCTTCTTAAACATTTCAGTAAGCAGTTTCTGCTCTCGGTTGAGAGCAGAAACCAATTCTTTTATGTTTGAAAATGTATTCATTTATTATAGTGCACTAATGTAAGATTTCAATTTCAGAATTGGATATAGCGTTTGCAAAAATTCCGCTGTTAAGTTTATATGTTGTCCTGTTGTTGTGATAATTGTCTGTCAGTTTAATGGATGGTATATCGTCTGTTGCGTTTACCTATAACTAGCAGATATTTCTGATAAATCATCCTTATCTACCCAATTGGGTTTGGCTAGGTGCTTTTTTGCCTATCAAACATATTTATTTTATTTTAAAGTAACAAACACGTGTTTTAATGGGTGGAAGCGGTTGGCTATGCCATTAACTATACAAATACCTATAAATAAGGGTTCTAGGAAATAATTGCTTACATGAGGCTATGAAGCAGGCGTAAAAAATGTAGTGAAAACCCCAAAAAATGTAGGATTTTCCTATTTGGAAGGGTGTTTTCCCTAGGGAAAACACTCTTTTGAGTAAAATGGGGGTATTGGGAGCTAAAAAAGGGTAAAAAATGCCTGAGAATTTAGGCTTCCTTATCCTTACTACTAAAAATCTTTTTTCTTTACGTTATCGTGAAACTTTAAATACAATGCCAATGCCGCAGAGCCATACCATTGGAATAAATCGGAACTGAGCAAATTGGCTTTAATGGCTGGGTCGGTTTCAAGCAGGGCATTGGCTTCTTCCAAAGTGGTTACATTCAGAATAAAAATGCCTCTATAGTTTTTGTCGTTCTTTTTTAAAGGGCCAGCTACCACTAGCTTGCCTATTTCAGCTAGGCGACTTATATTTTTCATGTGTCCTGCAAACAAACTATCCACTACTTTTTTGTCTTCTATTTTAGCTTCTCCCGTTTTTAGCATTACTAAAATATATCTTTTCATTCCATAGTCGTCTGCACCCAAAGAGTCGGCCAAATGTTTATTGTATTTGGGAGGGTCTGTTTGGGCATTTACACTGGTTAGCAGCAATAGGAGCAGTATGGTAGCAATTGATTTTATAGCGCCATGGCTATTTTGGGTAAAGGGCTGTTTCATGGGTTTTGGCTTTCTACAAAGTTTTTAAAATCGCTCAAGTATTTCATTGTTTGTTTTTTAAATGCACCGGGCATTAAGAATCCAATTATTTTCATAAATCCAGTAAATTGAAACTCTTGTTCAGAAACGTATTTTGTTCGGTTATCTGGGAGTTTTACAAATTTGTTTTTTACTATATTAAACACGCCTTTGGCCTCATAAGTTCCGCTTAATTCGTTGGGGAGATTGCTTACTGTAATGGTTTCAATCATTTCAATTTCGCGCTTACCCATTTTAAATTGAAGGCGTGCTTTGGCACCTACTTTTCCAGGTTCTCCGCTTATGGGTTCAAAGCTTTGTAATCCTTCCATCCATTGGCCCATATTGTCTGGATTATTAAAGAGTTCAACTACTTTATCAATGGGGCTATTGATTTCGATTTCTGAGGTGTATTTCATAGGTTTATTGGTTTGGTTTTAAGCAAAATGGTAACAGAACAAAACAATGCTATTTGTCTTGTTTTGGGGTAATTACACTGCAAAGTAGTAAAAAAAAGAGAAATGCGAAGTGCGAAATGCCAAAAGTGCGGAATGAATGGATAAACGGTAAAAGGTATTTTACTTACTTCGCATTTCCGTTCATTTCACACTCGGCACTACAAAAAAACGTCCATGTGCACTTAAATTACGTATTTTGTCAGCAGTCCGACAAACGCTTATGTGGGTATTGTATTCCTTTGTGCCATCAAATAAAACAAATATGAAAACCAACATCCTCATTGTAGTCATGAGTCTTTTAAGCTTTACTGCCTTTGCCCAAACCGATTTTAACGTGCGCAAAAAACATTTCAACCTTGATAAAAACAGCTTAGCCATTCAAGGTTACGATCCTATTTCTTATTTTGAAGGCAAACCCCAAAAGGGGCTAGCTCAGTTTTTGGTATTTTACAAAGGCGTGCAATATTATTTTGTATCTGCCGCCCACAAAGAGCAGTTTTTAAAAACACCCGATAAATACGAACCCGCTTATGGTGGTTGGTGCTCTTATGCCATGGGTGAGTATGGCGAAAAGGTAGAAATAGACCCCACATCGTACAAAATAGTGAATGGGAAACTGAATTTATTCTATTACAGTTTTATCAATAAAACGCTGAACAAATGGAATGCCAATGAGGCAGCACTAAAAACCAAAGCAGATAGTAACTGGGAATTATTGATTAAAAAATAGCATAAAAAGTATGAAAAGCATTGCATCTATTATAATTGGCCTATTGGCATTCGGAATACTGTATTCGTTTATACAGCCCAAGGTAGATTTTAACAAAGAAACCCCCGGAGGCATTGCTTTTCACAAGGGAACTTGGAAAGAGGCATTGGCTAAAGCCAAAAAGGAAAACAAGCTTATTTTCCTAGAAGTATATGCCACTTGGTGCGGGCCTTGCAAAAGATTGAAAGCAAATACATTTTCTAACCAAGAAGTAGGCGCTTACTTCAATAGCCACTTTATAAATGTAGCACAGGATGCAGAAAAAGGCGAAGGCATACAAATAGAAGAAAAATACCAAATACAGGAATACCCAACCATGCTGTTTATAAATGCCAATGGAAAAATAGTGCAACAGGTAGCTGGTTATAAAAGTCCCAGTGAGCTAATAGCGTGGGCGAAAACAATAAAAAAAGGTAAATAAGCGGAATTTGTCGGGTATCCGACAAACCAGTAAAGCAACAAGCTATTTCTTTGTACTATAAAACTATAAAACAAAAACTATAAAACCAATGAAAACCATTAAACAATATTTACTCTTAATGAGTGCCGCTTTTGGCACTGCACAGGCGCAGGACAGAGCGGTAATACAAGAACATTTTACCAATACTTTGTGTTCCGTTTGCTCATCGCGCAATCCGGGCTTGTACCAGAACTTACGTGCCCAGCAAGATGTATTGCATGTGGCATACCACCCAAGTGCACCATATTCAGGTTGTTTGTTAAACCAACATAACAAAACCGAAAACGATGCCAGAACCAATTATTATGGCATATTTGGAGGAACACCGAGAATAGTAATAAATGGGGTGGTGCAATCTGCCTCCACCAATTACGGAAGTGCAGGTATATTTACTCCCTTTAAAAATATAGCGGCAGATGTAAGCGTTTTGGTAAAACAAACCGTAGAAGGCGATTTAATTAAAAGCACTATATCGGTAAAGCGTTTAACAAATGCTACACTAAGCAACTTAAAGCTACATGTACTCTATGTAGAAGACACTTTGTTTTACAATGCTCCCAATGGGGAAAGCCAACACTATGATGTGTTTAGAAAAGCGGCAAGCAATATACAAGGGGTTGATTTAACACTTCCCGCCAACGTGAACGATTCTGTAGTAACATTAACCCAAACAGCAAGCAATAGTGCCTGGAATAAAAACAGGATTTACACTTTGGCTTTTGTACAAAATGCAAGCGATAAAACCATTTTAAATGCGGCCAAGTCGAATAGTGTAAAAGCAACTAGCACTGGTATTAAAACCTTACAAGATATAGGTGTGCAATTGTTTCCAAATCCAGCAACGGATGTATTGCATATCAACCTAAACAATAACGGATTGAACAAAATAAGTATCATCAATATATTGGGTACTGAAGTACTAAATACGCATATTTATACCTCAGAGAAACTAGATTTAAGCAAGTATAGCAAAGGTATTTATTTTGTAAGCATAGAAAATGCACAAGGCAAAACAACCCAAAAGGTACTTATTAAATAAACGATATTGAAAAAGGGAGTGTTTGTTTTTGTAGTATTCACATGCTGTGCATTGGTTTCAAACGCTCAAATGTTGGGAAACAATCGGTTTGTGAATACGATGGATAACATATTGAGCAGAATATACTTTGGCAATATAAACGATATGGTTATGTACAGACACCAAACACTGAGTTACTTAATGAGTGATAAAAGAGACCATACTCAGCTAAGCGGTTTTGTAAAAACCAGTATCAAATTAAACTGTACCACTCGTTTCATTGTTCAAAACGAATATTTATATGAAATGAGTAAAATGAGCATGTATTTCAATACCCCATCAATAGGCATCAGAAAATATTTTTAAACCCAACAAATATGAAAAAAATAATCACCAACGTAGCCAGATTTGGCGCTGCAGCCATTCTGTTACAAACTTTATTCTTTAAATTTACTGGAGCTCCAGAATCTGTTTACATATTTAGTACTTTAGGCATTGAGCCAGTAGGGCGCATTGGCAGTGGAGTAGCAGAATTAATATCGGCTATATTACTTATTTGGCCCAGTAAATCATTAATGGGTGCATTGCTTTCAGCCGGAGTTATGGCAGGTGCTATTGCTTCTCACGTATTATTTTTAGGTTTTGAAATTATGAACGATGGCGGATTGTTATTTGCCCTTGCCTTGATAGTATTCGTATTGAATGCAATTATTATTATGACCCATTTGAAGCAATTATTGCATATAGATTTAACCAAACCAAGTACTATTTTACAGCAACTAAGTATATAAACAAATATGAAGAAAGTAATTTTTATAAGCAGCATACTGCTGCTAGTAGCCATTTTAGGTAAAGCTCAAGAAGCCAAACCTGGTTATTTTAAAAATGGTTTAAACAACTACGAATTTGGTTTATCGAGCAATGGAGAAGCCAATATAGTTGATTTGGGTTGGAACCATTTGCATACCATTACCAAAAACAAAAAATTTAAAATTGGTTACGGCATTCGTTTTACCAGCAATACTGGTAAAGGAAAGTACATAACAGCACCAGCTAAACTAACCAGCGGAACAGAAAGCCCCTTGGCTATTTTTGCAGATGATAAATTGGAAAACTTTGATACCATCAGCTTCAATAGTTTCAATGTAAATAGCCTCAATGCGAGCATACACCTCAACTATGCCTTTAATAGCAAATGGGAAGTGGAATTTAATATAGATGCTATTGGTTTTAGTTTTGGAAGTACCGAAAATGTGGAATACAACAGCAGCAAGCGATTGACCACAAATCCCTTGGCTAGCACAAAACAAGAAGCCAAGCCCAGTCCGTTTAATTTATTATTGGTAAGCGATAATGATTTGGGCAGTTTAAATTCAGAAATCAAAGTAAAATACTATTTTCGTAATCAATGGGCACTGAATTTTGGAGCCACCTTTATTTTTGCTGAATATACCACTAGCAATAAGTTGTTTAAAGAAAATGATAGGTTTAGACAAAAAACTTTTGTTCCCATGATAGGTATTTCGTACAGCCCATTTAGAAGTAAATAGAAATAAAATGAAAAGCAGCATTCTTACAATTGGATTAATTGGTCTTTTAGCACTAAAGGTTTCAGCACAAGAAAGTAATCCTGGCTTTTTTAAAAGCCCTTCCAACAATTTTGAATTAGGAATTGGATCTACTGGTGAAGCCAATGTAATTGCGCTTGGTTGGAACCATTTGCACGCAGTAACTAAGAACAAAAAACTAAAAATTGGTTATGGTTTACGTTTTAATGGAAACTTTGGTAAAGGAGATTTTACTACTGCTCCAGCAGATTTAACCAGCGATGAAAAAAATTTAGATACTATTACTGTAGGCAGTTATAACATAAACAGTTTAAATGCCAGCATCCATATTAATTATGCTATTTCAAACAAATTTGAACTAGAATTCAATATAGATGCTGTTGGTATAAGCTTTGGCGAAAGCATTGATGCTGATTATAAATCAATAAAACGATTAGCAAGCACTCCTTTGCCAGCCAATAAGCAAGCTGCAAAACCCACAGCATTTAATCTACTATTGGTAGGTGATAGAGATTTAGGAAGTTTAAACTCTGAGTTTAAAATTAAGTACTATTTCAAACCAAAATGGTCATTAAATGTTGGTGCTACCTATATTTTTGCTGAATACACCACCACTAATAAGTTATTTAAAGAAAATGACCGTTTCAGACAAACAACACTTATGCCTATGATTGGCATTACTTACAGTCCCTTTAGGAATTAATACTTAGCCCTATGAAAAACAAACTAACAATAACAATAGCTTATTTACTATTTTTAGGAATTACTGCAATTGCACAAAGCACCCTAAAAGTAGTATCAAGCACCATCAGTTTTAAAATAAAAAATGCAGGCTTGGGCGTTACGGGCACTTTTACTGGGCTAGAAGCCGATATTAAGTTTTCTCCTGACAATTTCAGGGCATCAACCATTAAAGCCAGTGTAGATGCCAATACCATTAATACCGAGATAAATGCTAGGGACAAACATTTAAAAAAGGAAGAATTTTTTGATGTGGCAAAATTCCCTAAAATCACCATTGCGTCTAGCTTTTTTGGAAAAGAAACAAACGGTTTCAAAGGCTATTTTAAATTAACCATCAAGGGAATTACAAAAGATATAGTTATTCCGTTTATATTTGACAATAATACGTTTACCGGACAATTTACTATTAATAGGAGAGATTTTAATATTGGAGGCAGCAGCATTATGATGAGCGACAATGTGATAATCAGTTTAACCATAAAAACAGCTCCTCAAAACTAAGTAAGCTTCCTTTTCGTACATTAAAAGAAAAAATATGCCCATCAATAAGCTAAAACAAAATTCGATTACCATTTTAAATCAAATTGCCAATTTAGTAACCCAACTAAATGACAACCATTATTCGGAGCAATTGGATTTACTGAGCAACAATACCATTGCAAAGCATATTCGCCATATATTAGAACTATATGTGCAGTTAATAGCAGGGATAGAGCAAAAGGAAGTAAACTACGATAAACGCGAGCGCAACCTATTGATAGAACATAATAGAACCTATACTTTGGATTTTATTACGGAACTATCAGAAAAAATCAAGGCCATTCAATATATTGATGATGTGTTGTATTTGAATACGCTGATAAACGAAGATGAAATACTGGTAAAAAGTAGCGTAGAACGTGAATTGGTATATAATATAGAACACGCTATACACCACATGGCCATTATACAAATAGCCTGTAGGCATTATTTTGATTATATTAAATTGGATAAAAACTTTGGGGTGGCTTATGCTACCGTACAATATAAGAATACATGTGCACAGTAACGTTTTTGCCTAGTAAGCACGCTTTGGGTTATTTACTTACCTCCAGTCGCGATGAAAAAACCAGCAGACCCAATGCCATAATTCCTCAAAAATATACCATTGCAGGTCAAACCCTTTTTTTTCCAAAAGATAAGCTTGCTGGTGGTACTTGGCTGGCCACTTCCCTCAACAATTTTACCCTTTGCCTGCTCAATGGTGCTTTTGTAAAACACCAGTCAGCTCCGCCATACCGCATGAGCAGGGGTTTAATGCTCCTCGATTTTTTTAAATACAACGATGTACACACCTTTATAAGTACCTACGATTTTACCCATATAGAAAACTTTACCTTGGTAATAGTGGACTCCAATAATGGGGTAAACTTATACGAATTGAGGTGGGATGGAAGCGAATTGCATTTTGATGTAAAAGACGCGCACGAACCGCATATATGGAGTTCTAGCACCCTTTATACGGATGAGGCTATAGCCAATAGAAAAATATGGTTTGAAGAATTTATACATACACAAGCCAATTGGAGCAAAGAATCAATCATTAACTTTCATAAAAGTGCAGGCGATGGCAGTTTTGAAAATAGCATTATGATGAATAGGAATAATATAGTAAAAACGGTAAGCATAACCTGTGTGGAAAATACAGAAGACAATTATACCATACAATACTTAGATACGGAAAGCACTCAAACTTCCGCATTGCGTATATTTAAGCACGAGCTGTATTAATGAATACCCTAAAATTTTGGATAATTAAGAAAACAAACTTCGAATTTTGGCCCTATTGGTTTGCCTATATACCTGTTTATTTTTATTATATCTATTTAAGTATAAGAAGCAAAAGTCTTACCTTTTTTACCGTTGCCAATCCGGGTATTTACTTGGGTGGATTTGTGGGAGAATCAAAAAAGAACATTTTACAAAAAATAAACCCAGCCTACCTGCCGCCCACTGTTTATTGCAAGCACGAGTGGAGCCAAGAGCAAATAGCCCAACTGGTACTAGAAAAAAATATACAGTATCCGTTTATTGCCAAGCCCGATGTGGGAGAGCGCGGAAGCAATGTAGAGAAGATAAATAACCAAGCACAGCTAAACCAATACATAAGCAGCATTACCGAAGATTTTATTATACAATCGTTTATTGATTTTGAATGCGAATTGGGCATTATGTATTACCACTATCCAGATGGCACCAAATCGGGCATTAATAGCGTAGTCATAAAAGAGTATTTAACCATAGTAGGCGATGGCGTGCAAACCATAGCACAACTCATAAAAAACCATTTGCGTGCGCAAGGGCGTTTGG
This sequence comes from Bacteroidota bacterium, assembly GCA_031375995.1. GTDB lineage: Bacteria > Bacteroidota > Bacteroidia > UKL13-3 > UKL13-3 > JAAFJM01. The sequence goes on along the minus strand of JANMIV010000208.1, from coordinate 633 downwards.
ATTATTTACTCGCTAAATTTAGCCAAAGGCTGAATGAAATACTCCCCGCTAACGAAAAACTGTTACTAGAACCTATAGGTAACCATATACGTGGCACTAAGTTTTTAAATGGCAACCACCTTATTAACGAAAAACTGGTACAGGTGTTTGACAATATAGCCAAGCCTATTGAGGGTTTTTATATTGGTCGCTTTGATTTAAAAGTAAAGTCGATAGCCGATTTGTATGAGGGTAAAAACATACAAATTATGGAGCTTAATGGAGTTAGTTCCGAGCCAGCGCACATTTATGACCCAAGTACCTTTATTGTAAAAGCATACAATGCCCTATTTACCCACTACAAACTCATTTATATTATAGCCAAACAAAACATAAAACGAGGCCATACTTATGTGCCTTTTTGGTTGGTGTGGAAACAAATACGAATGCACTTACGTAAATGATATTTTTTTACAGTTTTATACTCGCGTTTCTCATTAGCTTTATAGGTTCTCTGCAACCGGGGCCCGTTAATTTGGCGGTGTTTGCCGCCTGCATGAACAAGCAAAATAAAAACGCCATGTATATAGCCATTGGAGGTTCCATACCTGAGTTTGTGTTTTGCCTCATAGCACTCCAAGCAGCTAGTTATGT
>JANMIV010000191.1:0-1668 GCA_031375995.1 Bacteroidota bacterium | reverse complement strand
CATAATATTTCCATAAAACAATAAATAAACTAAAAATGCTAAAAAAATAAATGAAATTAGTAATTTGAATTGTTTGAAAAACAGAATTTGAACAAAAATGATGCTCAAATAAATCATCCTCATTAGGGTATAAAATATTATCGCCGCCCAAATATAAGTAACGTTTAGTTCATTATAACGATGGATTAAAAAAAACACAGCAATCAAACCAATCATTGCCAAAATATCAAGCGCAACTTGTAACCAAATTGTTTTTTTATAAACCGTCAAAGAGTAGATATTTTGAGGCTTCATTTTTCATTTTGTTTAGAAACGCTTGTCGCATTTTATCTAATTTTACTGCAAATATACGCCTTTTTCAATATAAATATATAAAAATAATACATCAAATTATATTTAAAATTGCAACTTCTTTCATTTTATTTTTTAGTTATTCTAAAAAACAAAAAGACGCTATTTTGCATACCAGCAAAAATAGCGTCTTTTTTATAAAATATAACGTAACAAGGGTATAAGGATTATGAATTTTCTCTTTTTTTCATTTCATCTCTGATTTCGGCAGCACGTTCGTAGTTTTCATTTTGAAGTGCATCGTCCAAAAATTCTGTCAATTCGCTGAGAGAATACTGACGAAGACCACCTTTCCCTACTTTTTCTCCTGTATTTGCTTCGCCACTGCTACGCTTACGACGAGATGTCTTGCCTTCTTCTTCAGTACTGTCGGTTTCAATTCCTGCTGCCTCTAAGATAAACTCGTAGGTATAAATAGGACAACCGTAACGTACTGCAATCGCAATCGCATCTGAGGTACGTGAATCGATTTCATGCTCGATACCTGTTCGTTCACAGATTAATTTTGCATAAAAAATACCATCTAAAAGGTTACTAATAACGATTTCTTTGACATCTACGTCAAAAATATCTAAAGTATTTTTCATCAAATCGTGTGTCAAGGGTCTGCTCGGACTCATTCGCTCAATGGCAACTGCTATCGACTGGGCTTCATAGCCACCGATAACAACAGGCAAACGACGTGTGCCTCCGTTCCGACGCTCTTGCAAAATCACAGCATAGTTGTGAGATTGCGTAACGCTGTGTGAGAGCGCAATAATTTCTAATTCTATCTTTTTCATTTCAATTAATACAGCCGCAAAGATAAACAAAGTTTTTTTGAATTAACAAAAAAATAGCTCATAAGGTTCTGAAATCTTTTTGATGTACTCTCATACGTTCTTAAAATTCGCATTTTTGTCGTATATTTTACAAAAAAAGCCTTTTGTGCGAACACAAAAGACTTTTTATATTTTTAAAACATTGCTGTTTTAGGCTGTTTATAGTTGTAGAACAAGGGTTACTGATTACCAGTTACCACGGTCAGTTCCACCGCCGCCGCCACGGTTGTAACCGCCGCCGCCGCCTTTGTTATAACCGCCACCGCCGCCGCTTCCGCCGCTGCCACCACGATTGTAACCGCCGCCACCGCCGCTTCCGCCACGGTTAAAGCCGCCACCGCCACCGCCGCCGCCACGATTGAAACCACCACCGCCGCCGCCGCTACGAGGACGTTCTTCACGAGGTGCTGCTTCTTTTACAGATAGTTCTTTGCCTTGTAAATCAAAACCATTCAATGCTTCGATAGCTGAGTTAGCTTCGTCATCGTTTGCCATT
>JANMIV010000129.1:0-10493 GCA_031375995.1 Bacteroidota bacterium | reverse complement strand
TGATTGATGCGCAAGAAGAAGTAGAGCTTGCCAGAAGGATTAGAGAGGGCGATCAAGTAGCTTTGGAACGATTGGTAAATGCCAATTTACGTTTTGTGGTTTCAGTTTCAAAACAATACCAAAACCAAGGATTAACATTAGGAGATTTAATAAACGAAGGCAATTTAGGTTTAATTAAAGCGGCAAAACGTTTTGATGAAACACGCGGATTTAAGTTTATTTCTTACGCTGTGTGGTGGATTCGCCAGTCTATTTTACAGGCATTGGCAGACCAAAGTCGTATAGTTCGTTTACCATTGAATAAAGTGGGTTCTATTGGCCGTATTGGAAATACTGCTGCTAAATTGGAGCAAGAATTGGAACGAGAACCAACGGTAGAAGAAATTGCGCTTGCAATGGATATTCCAATTTTAGAAGTAGAAAATGCTTTAAGAAGTACCGGTCGTCATTTATCTATTGATGCTCCGCTAACAGAGGGCGAAGACAATACGCTATTGGGTATATTGGATAGCAATGATGAGCCTCGTCCAGATGTTCAATTAATCAATGAATCATTACAAAAGGAAATAAACCGCGTTATTTCTACCTTGAGTGAAAAAGAAAAGGATGTATTAAAGTTCTATTATGGTTTAGATGGCGGACCAGCGCATACTTTAGAAGACATTAGCGAGAAAATAGGCTTAACGCGTGAGCGTGTACGTCAGATTAAAGAAAAAGCACTGCGTAGATTGCGCAAATCATCAAAAAGCAAAATTTTAAAAACCTATTTAGGTTAGTTATAACAATAGAAATAGAAAATCCCAATTACTTCACTGGTAATTGGGATTTTTTTTAGGGTTGCGCTTTTGCTAAAATGGTAGAGTACCAAAGAATTTTGGAGTAAATCTAGTATCCATTTGGTATAAACGTACTACTTCCACATTTTTTAGTAGTAGCAATGATGCCTATTAAAGAACAGGAACCAATGTTTCTAGTTTCATACCCCTAGAGCCTTTCATGAAAATATTTTTGTCAGAAAGCGTATTTTCCTTTAGATAAGACAAACAAGCTTCAGTATTTTCAAAAAGGGTATAAGGGCTTTGTGTTTGTGAAAAAGCTTTACCACATAAATAAACTTCTTGCAATTGCAGTTGTTTACATAAGTTTACTATTGCTTGGTGTTCCTCTGCCTCATATTTGCCTAATTCAAACATATCACCTAAAAAAAGTACTTTATTCTCAAAAGGCATAGCAGCAAAATTGCGTATAGCCAATTCCATACTACTAGGATTGGCATTGTAAGCGTCCATATAAATAGTATTAGTATTGGTTTTTAGCACTTGAGAGCGGTTGTTTGCTGGTTGATAGCTTTCTACACCTTTCTTTATTTGCGTTTCAGTTAGTCCAAGATGTTGAGCAAAAGCCACCGCTACCATTATATTATCAAAATTATAATCACCACTTAGCGGAGAAGTAATTATGTGTTCACTTGCAGGCAAACTAAATTGTATTTGGGGTCTTAATGCTTGAGCAAAGCAAGTATAATCGGCTGCTAATTGCCTTTCTGTAAAATTGGCGGCATAAGTTTTTTTGTTTGTTACATCTTTAGCCATGCTCATTAACCAAGCATCGTGTGCATTTATAAATGCCAATCCTTTGTGGGTATGCAAATAGGTATATAATTCAGCATTAGATTCCGCAACACCCTCTATACTTCCAAAGCCTTCTAAATGGTCTTTGCCATTATTGGTAACAATTCCCATGCTAGGTTGCGCTATTTCGCATAAAAAGGCATTTTCCCCTATGTGGTTAGCCCCCATTTCTATAATAGCAATATTGTGATTAGCATTTATTTGAAGCATAGTAAGTGGCAAGCCAATGTGGTTATTAAAGTTGCCAGGTGTTGCCAATACGTTCCATTTTTGCGATAATACTGCCGTTAGCAATTCTTTGGTTGTGGTTTTACCATTACTACCCACTATGGCTATTACAGGTATTTGTAATTGTTTTCTATGGTAAGCTGCAAGCTCTTGTAAGGTTTTAAGTACATCAGTCACCAGTATGCAATGGTTATTAACTTGGTAATTGGCATCGTCAATAATGGCATATTGGGCACCAGCCTTTAAAGCGTCTGCGGCAAACTCATTGGCATTGAATCGTTCGCCTTTCAGCGCAAAAAATAGACTATTGGACTTTATATTTCTTGTATCGGTTGATACAGTCGAATATTTTAGAAAAATTTGATATAGTTCGTTGATATGCATAACTAAATAACACTATTATATTTTAAATAAGGTTACAAAACAAAAGTAAATTAGCTTTAATTGATGGTATAATTTACTAGCTTAATGTTTACAACCCATCACTTTCAAACTCAAAATGTATATTTTTATACTGCATGAATAATATATTTTACATATTAAAAAAATGATTAGCTAAACTATTTCTTACTTAAACTGTTAATTTTACAATTAAGGAATAATTAACAAACAGAAAGTATTTTTAAGTTTATTTTTGGTAAAAACAATCTCATCATGAAAAAAGCATTTACACTAACCTTATTTTTATTAGCAATTACATGGTTTGCCTCTGCGCAAAATGTTTATTTCTCTTATGCCAACACGGCTAAGTTTTTAAAGAAAAATAGCACAGATACCTTAAAGTTTCCTTTTGTTGGGGGGTTACAAAATCCTCAATTCAATAAAATAGACCTGAACAATGATGGACAAAAGGATTTAGTAGTGTTTGACAAAATAGGGAGTAAGGTATTAACTTATTTATGGCAAGGAGGAACATGGGTGTATGACCCAAGTTACGAACAGTTATTTCCACCCACTTTGTTTTGGTTGAAATTATTGGATTTTAATTGTGATGGTAAGGAAGATATTTTTACAGCCACCTCACCCAATTTTGTAGTAGAGCAGGGTACTTTCGGTAAAAATAATAGTATTCGATACCTAAAAAACACCTCCACCTCTTCAAAATTCCAGTTTGAGCAAAAACAGAATTGTATTTACCATAATTTCCAAGGTTTTGATGATTGCATAGAATTTAGCTCTTTGGATTTAAATGTAATTGATGATATAAATGGAGATGGTAAATTAGATTTTATACAGTCGCCATCAGGAACTAACTACTTTAACTTGTTTTTGAATAAAAGGCCAAATGGTGCACAATATTGTGATTCGGTTTATTATTCCCTGTCGCAACTTAATTGGGGTGGCTTTGCGTATAAAGTAAACACACATGGTTTTGCATTAAACCAACCAACAACTATAATAAGTAAAAGTGCTAAACATATAAATAATGCTTTTGCCACCTTTGATATGGATGCCGATGGGGACAAAGACTTTTTATTTGGCGATGGTGCTTTCCCTACCCTTATTTATTTAGAGAATGGCAAAGAAAAAAGCGCTAGAGGTTTAGACAGTATGATACGGGAAGATACCATATTCCCGCGCAATACTTTCCGTCCATTAGATATGATATGGCCAGCCCCTTTCTTTAAAGATTTAGATAACGATGGGGTAACAGATATGGTAATTACCACCAATGAGCCAACTGCTGTAAAAAACAACGAACAAGTATATCTATACAAAAACTTAGCTGCTAGTAACAATGTGCCTCCTAATTTTAGCTATGTAAAAAACAATTTTCTGCAAGATGAAATGATAGATTTGGGAGGCAATTCCAGACCCACATTTGTAGATATAGATAATGATGGCGACCAAGATATAGTAGTAAGTACCGCTGGTAATTGGCTTTATACCCAAAACAATATGGATCAATTGTATTTGTACAAAAATATTGGTTCTGCCACCAAACCTTTATACAGCTTAGTTGATACCAACTTAGCCAATATACAAGTAAATACCCGCTTACCACTGACCAACGTAATTCCCACTTTTGGCGATTTAAATGGTGATGGAAAAAAGGATTTGATATTAGGTTGGTATAACGGATATATTAACTATTTTGAAAATACCAGTACAGGCAGCACTATTAGTTTTACCAAACGCGATAGTAATTACTTTGCAATAGATGCAGGCACAGAAACAGCCCCTCAATTAATAGATCTAAATAAAGACGGAAAATTAGATTTAGTAATAGGAAGACGCAATGGGACAATATCGTATTTTGAAAATAGAGGTACAGCTACCCAAGCCGATTTCACTGCTAAGGCCACTATAGATACCTTGGGAAAAATGAACGTACGTTCAAGGAACGATTTATATGGTAATGCCACTCCTCATATAACAGATTTAGACAACGATGGTGTTTATGAAGCTTTGGTTGGGAGTTATAGCACAGGAATAACCTTATATACAGATGTAACAGCCAATAAAAAAGATGTAGCAACCAGTGTGCGCAACATATTTAAAGACAATGACGCACTACCAGCAGATAGTTTATTACAAGGTTTTTACACCAGTGTAACAGTTTCAAATATAGATGGAGATACACTTCCAGAATTAATGATAGGAAACCAAAGAGGCGGATTTAGAATGTATAAAAGCACAATTACAGGCAAAATAAGCAAAGGGACTTCTGTGCGTACCTTGGAAACAGAAGAAACATTAGAGGTAAACATCTATCCCAATCCTGCTAAGGAATATTTTACCATCAACAACCATTTGGGTAAAGAGGAGTTAAAAGTGGAGTTGTTAAATAGCATTGGTCAATTAATAAATACCAAACAAGACCATAAGAATAAGTCGGAGATAGTAATAAGCACAGAAGGATTAGAGAGCGGTTTTTACTTTGTGAAACTAAATACAGATTCTGGCAAACAACTTGTAAAAAAGATACTGGTAAGTAAGTAATTATAACTTATCTAATAAGCCTAATAAGCCCCCTGTATGCACACAAAGTATGCGTGCATGGGGCTTAAAATAATCTTGTTCAGCTAGGGTAAAAACGGCTTTCATCATTTTAGCAGTATAAATGGGATCCAGTAAAATGCCTGTTTCACTAGCAAACATTTGAATAAACGCCATCAATGAATCATTGCTTTTAGCATAACCACCTTCATGAAATGCATGATGCATGGTATAATAAGAGTCAAGTTGAGCAGCTTTTAAATTTTCGTCTATTTCTAAGGCTCCTTTTAAAACGCAAATGCCATGTGCTTTGCTGGGTAAATTTTTTTCTTTAATGGCTTGTGTAATTCCTTGTAGCGTAGTTGCCGTTCCTACAGCACAAAAAATATCATCATAAGGAGCATCTAATTCAGAAACAATTTCTTCACAGCCTTTTACACCTAGAACACCCGCTCCTCCTTCATCAATAAAATAGGTATTGGTATCACTGCCATATTGCCTTTTATACAGTTCTGTTTTGTCTTTATAACTAGTTCTGTCAACAAAGTGGAGTTCCATTCCCCACAATTTATTGAGCGCAAGCATGTGGTTATTTACTGCTTCACCTCTTACAAAAGCACTGGCTTTAAAACCGTACATGGCCGAGGCACAAGCTAGAGCGTTTAAATGATTGCTATAGGCTCCTCCAAAACTAACTAAATGTGTTTTGCCTTTTGCTTTTGCATCTAACAAAGCATATTTTAGTTTTCGCCATTTATTGCCACTTACAAAGGGATGTATTAAGTCATCGCGTTTGATAAACACTTGAATTTTTTTTTCTTCAAATAGTTTAAAAGACAAAGGTTCTACGGGCGAGTTTAGCTCAATCATGTATGTACTTTTTAAACAGCAATGACTGATTGAGCCACAGTGTAAATGCAATTAATAAAATGGGAAAAATATGTACTCTATATCTTGAAATACCCATCATTCCTGTTGTAAGCACAAAATAGAGAATAAAGAGAAGAATGAGCCATTTAACAATGTCGCTTTTTCGGATTTTATACAGCAATAAAAAACAAATAATAACAATGCCAATATTCCAACAGGCAAGCACAAAAAGAAGTAGCAAACCAACAATATTGATATTAAACAAGTACTTAATCATGGCACTTAAGCCATGTTGGTGGAGTATTTCAAACATACCACTTACATTATCATTGTTTTTATTCACCAATTTATATAAATCATACCTTCCTGGATCTAACAAATAAATGGCACACCCTTTTATATATATTTTAGCAAAAGACATTTTATGGTGGAGTAGAAAATAATTGCAACTACTGTCAATATAATTAAATATAGCTTCCGTATTTGTTTTCTTATTTCCGTTCTCGAAGATACTGGAACATAAACTATCAGCATAATTGGCTCCATAAGCGTCTGCAGCACTATATTTTACCAAACAGCGCAGTGTAGCAAACGACTTCATGGAGGTAAACTGAAAATACCCCGATTCCTGCTTTACAGCATTTGCATAGGTAAAATAGATAAATATGGGAATGCTAATGCCTATAATAAGGTAAGTAATCTTAAATGATTTACCGAAAACCATCATCCCAATAATGATGAATCCAATGAGAATGGCTACTGGTTTTGTAATCATGGCTAAACCAATAACTAGCGAAATGGCAAATGCACGCTTATTAGATGGGTTTTTATAAAAGCAGTAGGTTTGGTAAAACAAGGTAAAAACCAATACTTCGAACAAGGTTTCACTCATAATAGTATTGGCATAAATGAAGTGTGCTGGGCAGAATAGCATGTAAATGGGCATAGCCCAATTAACAATTGCTTTTCTCACATTCAATAGTGTCAAAAACTGTAAAATATAAAAAAATAGTCCAATGCTTAGGAGGTTTTGAAAGAAAAGAACAGTGAAGTCGGAGTTGTAAATACTCTTACAAAAAGCAATAAAATAGCCATATAGTGGTGGGCGCAAAGCAAAATAATCTACTAAAATGGGTTGCATAAAATCGCCACAATACACACTATGGTAGTGAATAAGGTTATAAGCAAGGTGCAAGTAGCCATTGGAGTCAACTGTATAAATGCCTTTAAAGTGCAATGCAGTAAAAAAATAAAGTGCATGCATGGAAACAATAAATATGCTTAAAAATTTATATTGTTGCAGGGTCTTAATCACTTGGCAATAATATTGTTTAAAATGCAAATTTTGTAGAGTCATTCTGTAGGAACTTAAATGGAAAAGTTTTTTAATAAATACATACTATACCTTCTTGGCCTATTCCAAGTGTTATTTTTTGTGGTGGTAAAGAACGACCCATTTCATGGTGATGCAGTTACTTCTACTGCAAAGGTGGCTTTGCATATTTACGAAAACAATTTACAAACCATTTGGTATCCGCCATTGGCTGATCCTGGTCATCCAACCCTTTTTCCGTATTTATTGGCTGTTTTTTGGACAGTTATTGGAAAATCGCTTTGGGTAGCGCATGCTTTAGTTGGTATTATTAGTTTTTGCACACTATTAATTATAAGAAAAATAGCATTGCTTTATACCTCGCTTACCAAAGCCAATATAAGCATAGTTGCCTGTGCCATGTATTCCATATTTGTAGCGCAAGAGGCATTGTTGTTAAATACTCCTTTGTTCTTTTTATGGGTGCTTTTAAGTTTTTATTGTTTGCTAAGTAATAAAACAGCAGGCTTTATAGTTTTTAGTATATTAATGGAGCTTACCCATTTACAAGCTAATTTTTTCCTACTCGCATTCGGATTCATTTATTTATACCGGTCTTACGATAAAAGGGTGGCAATCAAATTTTTTATTGCAAGAGGATTATTGCTTTTTATACCTGCCCTTACTGCTTTATCGCTGTGGTTATTTTTTCACCAAAAACAATTTGGTTGGGCATTTCTTTCCCCTAATTACGAAGAACACAATAATATAAAGGGAATACAGCAATTTATTCAAAGTGTTTTTCTTATTATTTGGCGTTTGCTTGACAATGGAATGATTAGTATTTACGCATTGCTAATTTACCAAATAATTAAAAAAAGAGTGAATAAGCAATTATTGATTTATACCCTTATTGTTTTACTGGTAAATGCTGCTTGTATGGCCGTTTTCTTATACAACACCATTGGGCATCGGTATTTTTTAATCAGTCAGTTTATGGTTTTATTGCTTTTAATAGATTCTTGGCATATAGCACAGAGCAAGGTCGTATATATGGTTATAGCCATTAGCTTATTATTGGGAAACTATATGTACTACCCCGGTAAAGTAATTGCTGATACAAACTTACAGTACCGTAGCTTTTTTAAGTTAGAAAAGGAAATAAAGGACTCTTATTGGGGTAAATCGCTTTTTTACTCCTATGCGCCCATTAGTACATCTGGAAATATAAGGTTTTTAAATGCAGCGGAAGGTTTAAGCATTGTTCCATTGAATGATGTGTGTTTAGATACGGTGCCTATTTTATTACAATCGAATATAAATGCAGAATTTACAAAGCCCCAGCGAGATTCTTTGTATGCCAACTGGTACGGGCAAAGTTTTGAAAATGGAGCGGTTTACGTAAATGTATTTTTAAACCCAAAATACTATGAAAAACCAGCATATATGCAATTACGCAAAGCCACTTGGTTTGAGCAACAATTACAAACACTAAAATACAGAATAAGAGGAGAATGAGGCTTGTTGCAAAAGTGCGGAGTGAATGAAGATGGAAAAATGGGAAGTGAAAAATAATTAAATTATAAATAACTGTTTGGCATTTCGCATTCCACCACTGGTTTAACGATGTCAAAAATGATGTCATTCCAGAGGAATCTTACTAGTATATGGCAAGTAATTTGGCTAAGGGAAAATGATTGCGAAGGAAAGGAGACTGTGTCCGTTCACTAACGGATGCTTACAGGATGGCAGCGTAGAAGAAATAAAGCGGTTTTCATTTCACATAGCAAACGCATTTACTCCGCATTTTATGCTCACTCCGCATTTCGCAGTGGCAAAGATTTTTCTTTGAACTCCGAACTAAAGAAACCTTACTTAGTTCCTATTAGCTTATATAGCTCATCTAACTTAGGAGTAAGAATAATTTCTGTTCTGCGGTTTTTAGCCCTGCCTTCGGCCGTTTCATTGCTCATTTTAGGTAAATATTCGCTTCTGCCAGCCGCTGTTAGGCGTTTAGGATTTACTTTACATATATCACTCAATATGCGAACAATATTAGTAGCACGGCCTGTACTTAGCTCCCAATTGTCTTTAAAGTTTACACTATTACGCAAAGGCACATTATCAGTATGGCCTTCTATAAGTACATCTATTTCAGGGTTTTTATTTAAAACTTCAGCCAATTTTTTAATGGCTTCCTGTCCTTTTTCTTCAATATCTGCGCTGCCTGATTTGAACAAAAGTTTATCGCTAAGAGAAACATATACTTTTCCGTTTTTCATTTCTACCGTCAACTCTTCGTTATTAAAGCTAAGTAGCGCACGTTTTACTATATCGTTCAATGCATTGGTAATGGAATCTTGGCGGCTAATAGTAGCCTCTAATTCAGCTAGTTTTCTTTCTCTGGCAGAAAGCATGTCTTCTTTTTGTTTCAAAGCAAGGTTTAGCTGCTCCGTTTTACTAAGCGATGATTTTAATAAATCAGTATAACGCTGATTCATTTCTGTATAATCCGTTTGAAGTGCTTTGTGTTTGCGGTTTAGTTCATTAAATCGAGCCAATAATTCATTGTACATTGAATCTAAGTATCGGTATTTAATGCCTCTTTCTGTGGTGTCTTTATTGAATTGTACATTTAAACCAAATAAAGTATCGCGCTGATTAGTAGCAGTTTTAAGCCTTTTTCCCATAAAAAAATTATGCGATTTTTCCTTAAAACCTTTCGGGTTTTTTATAACACCTTTAGGATTATCCATTTGCGCAAACAAATGGAAGGTACTTGCTAAAAATAACAATAATATGATATTGGTTTTCATGGTAGTTTTTAAATAGTTTTTCAGTGCAAATTTGTTTTAAACCAGCTAATTGAACAACATCTTTTATGCCGATTTATCAAGAAATAATGTGGGTAGCAAACGATAATGGACGCATTTTGGAATTTTTACCCATAATATTAAAACAATGCTTTACCATTGTTAGTTAAATAATATACATTCGCATCTGCTGTTGAAGCAGTAATTAAATTACAACACTTATAAAAAATAAAAATTATGTCATTCGAATTACCAAAACTTACTTATGAGTATGCTGCACTTGAGCCTCATATTGATGCCCGTACCATGGAAATTCATCACAGTAAACACCACCAGGCATATGTTACAAATTTAAACAATGCCATTGCTGGTACTGATGCTGAAAAATTAACCATAGAAGAAATATGTACAAATATTTCAAAATACCCAATGCCTGTTCGCAACAACGGAGGTGGACATTTTAACCATAGCTTATTTTGGAAAGTAATTGGTCCTAACGCAGGAGGAAGTCCTTCAGGTAAGCTATTAAGCACCATTGAAGCAGAGCTAGGCGGAATGGATAAATTTAAAGAAGAATTTGCCAAAGCTGCTACTACTCGTTTTGGTTCTGGCTGGTCTTGGTTATGTGTAAAAGAAGGTAAACTGTGTGTTTGCTCAACGCCTAACCAAGACAATCCTTTAATGGATGTGGCCGATTGT
>JANMIV010000073.1:0-4119 GCA_031375995.1 Bacteroidota bacterium | reverse complement strand
TCATAATGTTTTGCACTAACTAAAAAAGAAGGAGCCAAACCAATAGATGTAAATAAAAACAACTTTGAACCAACAGAATAAGACAAAATAATGGGAATACTTATGTAATCGTATTGAAAATAAAATAAACGTTCTCCACCTATTTCATTTGGATTATTAAGAGCATCTCCTAGTACATAATAATTACCAAATCCCTTTTGCGAATATAAAACATCAGCCCCAAAAGTAAACCTTCGCTTTAGTATGTATTCATAAGTAATACCGCCCAAAAATCCCCTTTTGTCAATTTTGTTATTAAAAGTTTTTTTGTCGGTTACATTAGAGTTATTTAAGCCTAATTTTATCCCTAACAAATGCTTTTGAGCGTTTGCGGATAAACTCAGCAACATCAAATACACAATTATACCTTTGGGAGAAATCATTTGTAAACAATAATTTAGTAAAACAAATATATTAAAACAAACTGCATTTTTATACATAGAACCCTTACTTTAAGTATAACTAACACTTTATTTACTGCTAATGGAGACCAAGAATTTACTATAAATGGCGGTATTGCTGAAGTACTTGCTAATAAAATAGTAGTACTTGCATAAAAACTATTACAATTTATAAGAGAAGCCGATTGATTGTTAGCAATGAATCGGCTTTTTTATTGCATTTTAAACTCAAAATAATGGGGAAGTATTTTAATGGTGAATTGTTTCGCACTCGTTACTTCTCCATCTAAATGTGCTTTTAGCAATTGATTGGCCTCTATGGTTAGTTCTAAAAAGGTTTCCTGCTGAATAAATGATGGTGCTTTTAAAGCGTGTTTGCCTTTTTCTATATAAGGTAAATAAATCAGTCGCTTCAATATATTGGCTTTGGTGGCCAACATAAAATTTAATTTTTTGTCGGTGATGTTTGCCTTGGGAGCTACATAAAACCCACCGCCATATCTGGTTCCGTTGGCAGCACTTAGCATAAATAATGGACCTTGATAATTATAATTTTCCATGCTTATTTTTACCTCTGTTTCTTTGTAAACAAATAGCAATGGTAATACGGTAGCCATATATGCTAACTTACCCTTTAAAAAGCTTTTAGCGTATAAATTATGCGCTACTTCGCCATCAAATCCTACTCCTACTCCATTTATAAACAACTGATTATTACATATACCTGCATCAACTGGTTTGGCTTTTCCAAACAGTGCCAAACTGATCTGTTCTTCCACATTGGCATCGCCATATAGGCAATTGGCAAAATCGTTTCCCGTCCCGCAAGCAATCAATGCTATTGGAATGCTTATTTGCTTGAACCAATTGATTACAAAGTTTAAAGTACCATCGCCTCCCAAAATAATCAAATCAGTAAAACCAGCTAAAGTTGTAGGCAGTGTATCGGCAAAAACAGTAAAAGTAATTTGCTGCTCATGCAAGGCTCTCTCTAGTTGTGGTAACACCCATTTTGCTTTGCCATTGCCCGATTTTATATTCCAAATAATTGCTACATGCTTATCCATAAAATCCTTACTTTTAAATGCAACTAACACTTTATTTGCATTTTTAAAAAATAAACTTACCTTTGAAGTGTATTTAAAAGTAACAGAAGAGAGGGCTAAAGTCCTCTCTTTTATTTTATATGGACATAATTGAACAAATAAAATCTTGGAGTAAGGCATTTTTAGCAGACCACCTATTTGTAGTAGATGTAGAATGGAAAGCGGGCAGCAAAAAAATTAGTGTATTTGTTGATGGCGATAATGGAGTAAGTATTGATGAATGTAGGTTATTAAGCAAACATTTATCTGGCGAGTTAGATACAATTGATTATAGCGATGGTGCTTATATACTAGAAGTATCGTCTCCTGGCGTTGATAAACCCATGCTTTTCCTTAGACAATATGCCAAACATACTGGCAGAGAGTTTAAGATTATACTCCAACAAAACACAGAATTATTTGGGAAATTGGAAAAAATAGAAGGTGAATTACTTACCTTGCACTTAAAAGATACCAAAAAAGCGTACATAGCAAAAGAACCCATTTATAAAACAATTGATTTTAAGGATATAAAAGAAAGTGTAGTTCAAATTAGCTTTAAATAATTAAACAAACAGAATAAATTAAACAATAATATGCATAGTGCAGGACTGATAGACTCGTTTGGCGAGTTTAAAGAATTTAAAAACATAGATCGCGCCACTTTACAGCGCGTTCTGGAAGACGTATTTAGAACCATGTTGCGCAAGAAATTTGTTACCGATGATAATTTTGACGTAATTATAAACGACAAAAGTGGTGACTTAGAAATTTGGCAAAACAGAACCATTGTTCATGATGGTGAAGTGGAAAACCCACGTACACAAATAGCTTATACTGATGCTATTAAAATAGAGCCTGATTTTGAAATTGGGGAAGATGTAACAGAAGAAGTAGGTATGGCTGTATTTGGCAGAAGAGCTATTCTTTCAGCCCGCCAAACCTTGTTAGGTAAAGTGCTTGAACTAGAAAAAGACGAGCTGTACAAAAAATACAAGGACAGAGTATCTGAAATTATTACTGGTGAGGTTTACCAAATTTGGAAAAAAGAAATAATGGTGCTGGATGAAGAAGGCAATGAATTGTTGCTTCCTAAAACAGAAATGATTCCTGCTGACCATTATAAAAAAGGAGAAACATTAAGGGCAATTGTGCTTAAAGTGGAAATGCATAATAGCAGCCCACGTATTATATTATCGAGAACATCACCTGTATTTTTAGAGCGCTTATTTGAGTTAGAAGTACCAGAAATTATTGATGGATTGATTAATATAAAGAAAATTGTGCGTGAGCCTGGTAAACGTGCCAAAGTTGCGGTTGAAAGTTATGATGATAGAATAGACCCAGTAGGTGCTTGTGTGGGTATGAAAGGTAGTCGTATTCATGGTATTGTGCGTGAGTTACGCAATGAGAACATAGATGTAATTAACTATACCAACAATTTGCAATTATTGGTAACACGTGCTTTAAGTCCAGCTAAAATTACCAGTTTAAAGGTAGAGGAAGCGGAAAAACGTGTGTCTGTTTTCTTAAAACCAGACCAAGTAAGTTTGGCCATTGGAAACGGTGGTAATAACATAAAACTCGCAGGTAAAATGGTAGGTTATGAAATAGATGTATATCGTGATGGTGTTGAAGAAGAAGGTGATGATATAGATTTGGATGAATTTGCAGATGAAATTGATACTTGGATTATTGATGAATTGAAAAATATAGGCTTAGATACTGCTAAGGCGGTATTGGATGTAAGCAATGAAGATTTGGTACGTAGAACAGAATTAGAAGAAGAAACCGTGGTAGAAGTGAAGAAAATACTTCAAGCTGAGTTTGACTAAATCTATAATACCCAATAACTATTTGGTATAAAAACAAAAAATGGCTGCCCCACAAAAGGCAGCCATTTTTTATTGAACTTATTGATTGCTTTGGCTTTTAAGTATGAAAGTACTCTTTAATTAATTTAGCTTTGGCTATGCCAATTATATTCCCTAATAATTCTTCATTGGCTTCTTGAATTTTTTTCACCGATTTTAACTCCTTTAGTAGCATTTTGGCCGTTTCCGGACCAATTCCCTTTATATTCTCCAACTCGGTTACAAAAGTACTTTTGCTCCTTCTATTTCTATGATTGCTTATTCCAAAGCGATGCGCTTCATCACGCAATTGCTGAATTATTTTTAGTGTTTCCGACTTTTTATCAATGTATAACGGAAATTCATCTTCTGGATAATACAGCTCTTCTAGCCTTTTTGCAATGCCAATTACAGGAATTTTGCCATACAGATTTAGTTTATGCAAGCTTACAATGGCTGAACTCAATTGCCCTTTACCACCATCTATTATAATTAAATTAGGCAGTGGCTGCTCTTCCTCCAGCAAACGCTTGTAACGCCTATAAATTACCTCCTCCATGGTGGCAAAATCATTAGGCCCCTCTACTGTCTTTACATTAAATATTCGATAATCTTTTTTGCTTGGCTTGGCATCTTTAAAAACCACACAAGCTGATACAGGATTGGTTCCTTGCAAATTGGAATTATCAAAACACTCTATATGGTGAGGCAATTCTTTTAACCTTAAATCATTTTTCATTT
>JANMIV010000065.1:0-4072 GCA_031375995.1 Bacteroidota bacterium | reverse complement strand
CTCCCGATTCGTAAATTGCGTTGTTAGGACATTCAGGTTCGCATGCACCACAGTTAATGCATTCGTCAGTTATCATTATAGCCATAATATGTTATAAATTATTTTTTGTTTTTCTTATTGTTATTAACCACTGCAAGATTAGTTTTGTTCCCTCAAATCAAAAAATAGAATCGTTCTAAATAAACATGACTTTTCAACAACGTGTACAAGCTTTTATTCAGTTAGGTAGTTTTTTGCAGAATGCAGCAGTAAATGCGCACAATGCAATAGTAGAAGCCTATTTATACAACAATTGGTTTACCGAGGAAAGCCAGCGTTTGGCATTGCAAGCCTGGGCAGATAGTTTAACAGAGGAAAAATTAAACAAATGGCTTAGTAAATATAATTTTAGCGAACAAGCAAGTACTAAATCGGTTGCCATTATTATGGCGGGCAATATTCCTTTAGTAGGTTTGCACGATTTGGTTTGCGTGTTATTGGCTGGCCATAAGGGAGTTATGAAGCTAAGCAGTGATGATAAAATACTTCCTGCCTTTATAGTAGCAGCATTGCTGCAAATAGAACCTGCTTTTGCGGAGCGAATTGAAGTACTGAACGAAGAAAAACTAACGGGTAATTACCATGCCGTAATAGCTACGGGAAGCAATAACAGCAACCGCTATTTTGAATACTATTTTAGTAAATTTCCCAATATTTTGCGCAAAAACCGCAATAGCATTGCTGTTTTAACTGGTCACGAAACAAACGAAGACATGCAATTATTGGCCAAAGATATATTTACCTATTTTGGTTTGGGGTGCAGAAACGTGAGTAAATTATATATTCCACGTAATTTTGATATGGCTATGTTTTTTGAAAATACCCACGCCTACGATGCTTACATGCACCATAATAAATACGCAAATAATTATACTTACCACAAAGCTATTTGGCTTTTAAATAAAGATGAGTTTTTGGAAAATGGCCTCATTAACTTAAAAGAAAGTATCCAATTAGCATCTCCTTTAGCCAGTATTTACTACGAGTATTACGATTCTATAGACGATGTAAAGGCTATTATAGAGGCTAGAAAAGAGGAGATACAGTGCGTTGCCTGTAAAATAGATTTAGGCAACAGCATCCCACTTGGAAAAAGTCAGCAGCCCGAATTGTGGGATTATGCAGATGGAATTGATACCATGGCGTTTTTATTAGCCTTGGAAAAATAAAAAAGCTACACTCACATGTAGCTTTTAAAAATAGCAAAACTATAAGCCGAATTCTGTTTCATTTTTACCTTTAGGTAAAACATAGCCATCATTTATCTAGTTGCATTATCGCTAATACAATCTCATGCAGCCTACCCATTATACATCAAAGCGAGCCACTTTGCGAGCTTTAAACTCCGTATAACCTATTTGACCTTGCAACGCATAAGGTTTACCATGCAATATATGTTGCCATATACCCGGTGGTCTTTTACACCGCCTTTTCACCTTTTCCCTGTTTTTGCAAACGGGGTAGTTTAAATTTCTGTAGCACTATCTGTCAGTTTGCCATTACAGCAACCTGCCTACCCGTTAGGTAGTATGCCGCTCTGTGTTGTTCGGACTTTCCTCATTGCAATTGCTTGCAACGCGATGGCACATTTTGCCCTACAAAAGTAGTTTTTAAATCAAGTAATCAATGAATTGCTACAGAAAATTTTACCGAACAATATTGTAAATGGGTGTTTTTTTGATAGATTGCTGCTTTAAATAGGATTATGAAAAAACTCTTTACACTCGCTCTTTTGTTTATTTGTGTGCATTCATTTGCCCAAATTAGCATTCTAAATACGGATATGCCCCGCGTAAATGATACCATGCGTTACAGTACAACCACTGTTGGTATTACTGCTGCTCAAGCGGCTTTAACAGGTGCAAATACCATTTGGGATTTTACTAATTTAATACCTACGGGACAAGATGTAGAGAAATATTATACTCCTTCCGCTACCCCATATTTTTTACAATTTGGTTTGCTTTCTGGAGCTACCTATGGCATAAAAGACGATGCCTTAAATAATTTAGCCGGTTTAGGCAGTCTATCTGGTATTAATATTGAGAATGTGTATGGTTTTTATAAAAATAGCAGTAAAGCAAGTGTAATGCTTGGTAGAGGGATATCAGTTTCAGGTATTCCATTGGCTATTAACTTAAATCCGCGCGATACCGTTTATAAGTTTCCTTTAAATTTTGGTGATGTGGATACCTCTTATTTTTCGGGTTCTGCCATTATACCCAATTTGGGTGGTATTTCTCAACAAGGCCGTAGGGTAAATAAAGTAGATGGCTGGGGTACTGTAAAAACCCCTTTTGGTCAGTTTGCATGTATTCGAGTTAAAACAGATATTACGGAAACCGATTCAATACAATTACAAACTTTTAAAATACCTATTCCTAACAATAGAACTATTTTTACATGGTGGGCCAAAGGAATCAATTATCCAGTACTAGAGGTAACACAAACTTTAGGTATTGCAGGTACTGTAGCCATAAAATATAGAGATACTTACAGGGCAGAAACATTTGCAAGCGCAGCCAGATTTAATGCCAATAGAACAGCCGCTAGAACTATAGATACCATTAATTTAATAAGTACAAGTACTGGAACACCAAAATCGTATTTGTGGACTATAACTCCGAACAATGTTGCATTTGTAGCGGGAACTAATGCAACTACCCGCAATCCTAGAGTACTATTTACCCAAGCTGGTGTATATACCGTTAAATTAAAAGTAGTATATGACGGAGGCGAAGATGATACCACTAGAACCAACTATATAACCATTAGCGAAGCACCTACAGTTGATTTTACGGCTAGCAAACTAACACCTTTTGTTGGTGAGGAAGTGGCTTTTACTTTAAGCGCAAGTGGAGCACCTACTAGCTACAGATGGTCTTTTACTCCTAATACCGTAACTTACCAAGGAGGTACAAGTGCTACTAGTAAAGATCCTAAAGTAACTTTTAATAATAAGGCTATTTATGCTGTTTCTGTTACCGTTAACTACCAAAGTGGGCCTGTAACAGTTAATAAAAAAGATTTTGTTTCATCAATGACTGAGAGCATAAACAAAGCCACTGATTTAAACAAAGCAATGAAGGTATATCCTAATCCCGCTAAATCAACGTTGTATATTCAGTCAGAATTAAGTTTGCAAGAAGCAAAGATTGACTTGATAGATGTTTTGGGCAAAAATGCAAACGTGGTATTAGATTGGCAAGGCAATAACAAAGCAAGCATTGATGTGAGTCATTTAGCCAAAGGAATCTATTTTTTAAGAATTCAAAATAGTGGGCAAACCAATTATACCAAAAGGGTAGTGGTAGAGTAAAAGCCTTTTATTTGTTAGGTACTTCCTGTATATAGTCAAACCTGACTTTTTGGTATTTTTCCTGCCCAAGTAATTCTTTCATTTTCAAAATGGTATTGTAAGGGCCATCAACAACAAAGAGGTTAATAAGCCATACTGGAACATTGCCACCTGGATTTAAAAGAATATAATAGGTGCTTTCCACTTCACCATTTTTATTGCTTACAAATTCCCAAGAAGCCCTTAACTTAGGCACTTCTACCATGTTTGGCTGTTTGGGGTACATATTCAATATTTCTTTAGAGTCAATGTGTAATATTTTGGTTTTGCTATCTTGTTTTATTTTGTAATAAATTACACCATACCTATTTTCTACTGGCCAAGGAGTAGCTGTTTCATGGTAATAATACAATTCCGAATCGTTTACATTTTTGATAATAAAAGCACTTTTACACCTATATATATAATTGGGGTGTTGCGGAATATCTTTAATAAAAGCAACCAAACCGCTTAAGCTCGATTTAAAATGGGTAACACACTTTACCTCTTTTAGACCTAATTCTGGCGACTCTCTGGTATAAACCAAAATACCATTGGCATTTTTCTTGAGCTGCCAATCAGCTTCCTTGCCGCCTGA
Organism: Bacteroidota bacterium; assembly: GCA_031375995.1. Classification (GTDB taxonomy): domain Bacteria; phylum Bacteroidota; class Bacteroidia; order UKL13-3; family UKL13-3; genus JAAFJM01. The sequence continues at coordinate 98 of JANMIV010000065.1, read as the reverse complement.
AACTTCTCGACAGTATCGAAACAAAGGGATTTTAACTCGGCGAATGGCATCTCTCCGAATTCTAAAACATACATCTTCACAGCGTTGTCGTGAATCCC
>JANMIV010000061.1:0-3444 GCA_031375995.1 Bacteroidota bacterium | reverse complement strand
TTTTATGAAAAACACCAACTATTTTTTGCACCATTACCAATTAATAAGTCGAATTTTTTATTTACGGACCAATTTATTGTACAATCGAATCAATTTGTTTTTAAAAGAATATTCTTGCTTTCGAAGTTGTTTTTTTAACTGTAAAAAAAGCCTTTCGTTAACTTCTATTTTTTCTGGAAATAAAACAACTTTATTCTCAACATTAAATTTCGTTTCTAAAGTGGTATTTGCTTTGTGAGTTCCTGTTCCATCAAAGCCAATATTTGAAACCAAAGTATATTTTGGGAATAAGACTTTATAATTGTTTTTAAAAGTATGTAACCAAAACATAATGCCCCACGAAGATATTTTTTTTGTTAAATTTATTTGTTTTAAAAGCATTGAATAATAATCGTATGAATTATCTAAATTAAAAGCTTTAATGTTTTTTTTGTCCGAAAGAATAGTTTGATAATTACTTCCCCCAAAATCAATTTCCTTCCAAATTCTTTTCCAAGTACCCCAACCCCAGGTGGTAGTTAGAGGCAAAAAATAAGCATCCTCTTTTAATGAACTTACATCAAGCTGAAAAGAGTGACCAGAAATTTGTGAAACTGTTAAATCGTTTTCAAAAAGCTCAAGCCCCTTATTTATGTAAGTTAAAAAGAATTTGCTCAGCAATAAATCATCTTCAATAATTATTGCTTTGTTATAAACATTTAGCACTTCTTCCACTCCATGAATGACCGAATTACGTAAACCAATATTATGTTCTTGTTTTTTTATAATTACTTCTCTACACCATTGCTTTTGTAAAATTATTTCTTGAACCTTTTCAATATTTTCAATATCACTTTTTGAGGCATTGTGCTTTGCCCCATCACAAAAAATATACAATATTGAATCGCTTGCAAGGTCATTGTTCTCTAGTGACTCTAAGCACCTTAAAGTATGTTTAGGTCTATTATACACAAATAATATAATGGGAGCCAAACTAGTCATTTGAAAACTTTAGCGATTTTTCCCAAACATATGGCATAATGGCTTTCCAAGCATTTTCACCATCCATAAAGCTTGCATTTGGTTTTTGTTGTACATTTTTGACTTTATTTCTAACATCACTACTGTTTATTATTTCAGACTGATTGAAATCTATGCTATTTATTTCATCGTTAATCCACTGTTTTAAAGGGCCTTTTATCCACTCTGTAAAAGGAGAATTAAATCCAATTTTCGACTTCCTATAGGTAATTTCTTTTGGGGAAAAAGGATTTATTGCATCTCTAACTATTGCTTTGCTATAACCATTTCTAATTTTAGAGGACCAAGGAATGGAGAACGCAAAATTTACTATTCTATAATCTAAGAAGGGCATTCTAATTTCTACCCCGTTTATCATAGAATAGCGATCATAATTTCTTAATAAAGTTGGCAATATTGTTTCAAAGGTGGATTGGAATAGCAGGTTATTGAGATGGTCTAATTGCATCTGTTTTTTCCCTTTTGCAATATTTAACAATCCATTATATGTAATAGTTCCAAAATCATAAAAGTAGTTTTTATTTTTTAGTAAGGTTTCTCTATATGTCTTAACAATATTGTTTATTTTTAGAGGATTAGGAATGGCATCTGCCGCAGCTCTTGTAAATTGGAATGGATAACCAGCAAACAATTCATCGCTTCCATGCCCGTCTAAAGTTACAGTTGTTCCATTTGCTTTAACTTGATTGTATAGTTGAACAAAAGGTATGGGTGATGTTAGGTATAGTTCTTCAAATAAGTAAGTGTATTCGAAAATTTTATCGATATTAATTAAAGGATTGATTTCTAGGTATGTCGCACCAATGCCAAGATAATCAACTACCTTTTTTGCGTATTTCTTCTCATCTATTTCGCTACCTGGAAATGTAGCGACATAAGCATGTTGCCAATCGTGTTTAAAAAGTTTTTCGCTTGCATTTTGCTGATTGGCAACACTAGCCATTGCGCAGATGGTAGCGGTAGAATCTAATCCACCACTTAAGGCCGTCCCTATTTGCACATCACTGCGCATTCTGATTTTACAAGCATCTAAAAATAAGTGACGCAAATATTCTACCTGTTCTTCATAACGTCTCAATTTAGGTGTTTCATCATCAGAAACGGTCCAATAATTTTTTATGTTTAAGTGACCATCTTTTAGTATTCCATGGCTTGCTGCTGGAAAACGACTAATACCTTTAATTAAACACTCGGAAGTTGATTCATATGAAAATACATCTTTTAATGCTTGATTGATTACGGGGCTATTTTTTTCTATACTTTCTAATAAGGGATATAAGGCTTTCATTTCCGATGCAAAAGCAAAACCGTATCTTGTTTTTGCATAAAAAAGAGGTTTCTTGCCCATTCTGTCTCTTGATAGAAACAATGTTCTGTTTTGTTTGTCCCAAATACCAATTGCCCACATACCATTAAATTTTGTAAAACAACTTTCACCCCATTTGTGGTATGCGGCCAACACAACTTCAGTATCAGAAGAAGATTTGAATTTATAGCCTAATTTCTCAAGTTCTAATTTAATTTCTAAGTAGTTATAAATTTCACCATTAAAAGTTATAGCATACTTGTTTTCAAAGAGCATAGGTTGTTTACCATTTTCTGTTAAATCTATTATGGAAAGTCTTCTGTGCCCCAATGTTATACCTTCGTCATTCCAAATGCCAAAACCGTCTGGTCCTCGGTGCTTTAGTTTTATTAAACAATGCTCAAATTTTTCGTAATTGATATTTCCTACAAGACCCAATATTCCGCACATACTTTATTTATTAAAAAGAAATACATAAATTAAAAATCTCCTTTTGTATGTTCAAAAATACTAATTTGATTTAGATATTTAACAAAGCATGACTATTACTTAACTATTTTACTTGAAATGCTTCGTAAATTAGTGGTTATGTTAATGGTATAAATGCCTTTTTGAATAGTACTTGCATTTATAGAGGTGGTGCCTTCAATTTTTAGAACTTCTTTGCCATTTAAATCCCAAATTATTACTTTTTCTACTATTTCGTTTTCTTCCAATGAATTAATATATAATTCATTTTGAAGAGGAAGAGGAAAAATAGTTATATGGTTTTTATTTGTTTCTTTATTTAATAAAATTATATCAGAAAATGCATAAAGCCCATCAAAATCAATTTGTTTTAACCGGTAGTAAACAGTAGAAGATGCTAGATGGAGATTGGAAATATTATCTGAGAAAGTATATAATATTTTACTATTGGTGTTTCCTTTTCCTTTTTCAAATCCAATGGTTTCAAAGTTTATTTTATCTATGGAGCGTTCAATTTCAAACCCCTTGTTGTTTAATTCGCTTGCCGTTTGCCAAGATAGCTGTGCATTTTTTTCTTGCCAGTTTGCAGTAAAGGAGATTAGTTTAACAGGCAGCGGATTTACGTTTAAATCGCCACCAACACCAAATTC
>JANMIV010000050.1:0-5208 GCA_031375995.1 Bacteroidota bacterium | reverse complement strand
CAGTTTTTCTAGGTTGGCAATTATTTTATGGTAGCTAAATTGGAGACAGGGAGTCGTTTGAGAAGGAAGCTGATTATTGTGTGTATTGGAAAATACTCCAGAAATAGAGAATTCGTTTAATGTTTGACACCTGCTAGATTTGTTAAGCAATAGAATAAATGATAAAAATAGTATGTATTGCCTGTATTTCATTAATTACAAGTATATGTAAATTTTCGCTAACTTAAAAAAACTGTAATCAAAAAAGTAATTTAAAGTGCTTTATTTGTTTAAAATTTATAATTATGAAGGACTTAAAGTTTACTACTGTTTTATTTCTTACTTTATTTGGCATTTCTTCTCTGTCATTAAGTGGGCAGGTATGCACCCCAGATTTATCAATAAAGTCAACTGGGGTTTTTCCAACTACTTTACCGTCAGCAAGAGTTAATGAGGCTTATTCACAAATACTTCAGTACTATGTTACTAAAGACACAATGGTGAATGTTCCACAATTGGGGATGGTGAATGCCAAAGTAGATTCTCTTAGAATAAAACAAATTATAGGTGTTCCAAATGGAATGACTTACGCTTGTAATACGATGAACTGTGCGATTCCTGGAGGAGGAAATGGATGTGTTAAAGTTACTGGAACACCAATCCAAAAGGGAGTTTTTAAATTAAAGATTGTAATAGAGATTGTTGCATCAGTATTTCTATTTAAGCAAACAATAGTTGATACTATACAGAACTATACGGTAACAGTTGGTCCAGGTGTGGGTATAGAACAAATTAATGAGCAGTTGAACGAAGGCATAAGTGTTTATCCTAATCCGCTTAGTAGTGGATTATTAAGTTTTAACTATTTTGGAACAAGCAGTTATAATGGTAAAGTAACGGTGTTCAATGCACAAAATAGTATGGTTTTGGATATGCCTTATTTTTTTCAGAGCGGAATTAAAACCAATGAAATAAGATTACCTGAGTTGAGTGCTGGGATTTATTTTGTAGCTTTTACTAAGCCAAATGGGTTAGTATTTAAAAAGATTGTAATTGAATAGTTTTTAATTGGCGATAAATTTGATTTAAATGGCTGTTTTTTGTGTTTTAGTGGAGTTTTTGATTTTTTGAACAAATTTTTTGAAGCTGATTTTTAAAGGTTTATATATTTTAGGGTACTAAACAAAAGCTAGATAATCCATTTAAATAGAAAAAACGTATGTTCGAATAAATAAATGTCGCATTTAAATAATCGAATATGGCTGTTTTTACAAAAAGTGACTCGCGAAAAATACCCTACGTTGGACTAAATCCAAAATTACAACATGTTAAAAAACCAATATGGATTCGCTCTTTTGAATCTTTAATTGCTTTTACAAGAAATGTTGTTGATTTCATGAAATTTTTGTATTTCATGATTATTGTTGCCATGGTTATTGGTGTTTTATTTGAAATAAAGTGCATTTATCATATTGATGTATTTCCTAATTTGGATACACCACTTGATACTTATTTTTATGCAGCTAAAGGTTCAATGCCTAGTGAATTACAGTAGCTAGAGAAATTAGATTAGCCTTGAAAACTTTAATAGCTCCGCTTTTTCAAGAATTGTTGAAAGAACTTTTCTTAAAAAAGAAGTTGGTAATCACTTTTATACTAATACTTAACGTTTTCACAATTGCTTTGGTTTCTGCTCAACCAGGAGGTGGAGGTGGGTTTGGAGATGAGCCAGATGATAATGCCCCGATTGATGGGGGTATTGCTTTATTAGCTATTGTAGCATTAGTATATGGTGCTAAAAGGAAAATTAATAGAAATAATAAGAAATGGCCATATAAATTTAGTCTAATCTAATTATTCTCCTTCACCAATCCTTTTCATTGTCTTGATAAGGGATTACTTCACGTGTTTGGGCTATATCATAGAAACATTTGGTTAAGCAATCTCAATTGTATCTTAGAAAAACTTAGTGATTTATTTAACACTGGGAATTATGCTTGATTCAAGCTTTTTGTGTTCTATCATTTAGCGAGACGGAGGTTTTAACAAGGTCTCTTTTTATATATTTTGAGATAATATTTATCATTGTGCTTTGGGCAAGAAAAAAATTCTTAGTTTCGCTTCTTAAAATTAAAACTAACAAAAGAGTATATGAGCCAATTGATAGAATGTGTTCCTAATTTTAGTGAAGGGAATGATTTACAAGTTATAAAATCAATAACTGACGTAATTGAGGTTGTAGAAGGTGTAAAGCTGCTTGATGTAGATCCAGGTAAGGCTACTAATAGAACAGTGGTAACTTTTGTTGGAGAGCCCAATGCGGTGATAGAAGCGGCTTATTTGGCAATAAAAAAGGCGGCAGAAGTAATAGATATGAGTAAACATAAAGGAGAGCATCCAAGAATGGGTGCTACAGATGTTTGCCCTCTTATTCCCGTAAGTGGCATAAGTATGGAGGAAACGGCTGAATACGCTAAAAAGTTAGCCCAAAGGGTAGGAGAAGAATTGAATATTCCCGTGTATTTGTACGAGTATGCTCAAGCCGATAAGGAAAGAAATAACTTATCGGTTATAAGAGCAGGGGAATATGAAGGCTTTTTTAAGAAAATAAAATTGCCAGAATGGAAGCCAGATTTTGGCCCCGTTGAGTTTAATGAAAAAGCAGGGGGAACGGTTATTGGTGCGCGCGATTTTCTAATAGCGTATAATGTAAATTTAAACACAAAATCAGTTAGGCTAGCCAATTCAGTAGCATTTGATATAAGGGAAGCGGGTAGGGTTTTGCGTGAAGGCAATCCGATTACTGGCAAAATTGTGAAAGATGCAGAAGGGAATGATGTGAGAATACCTGGCACCTTGAAGGCTTGTAAAGCAATTGGTTGGTTTATTGAAGAGTATAATATTGCTCAAATAAGCATCAACTTAACTAATTATAAAATTACATCTGTTCACCAAGCTTTTGATGAAGTTTGTAAAAGTGCTGAAAAAAGAGGTATGCGCGTAACAGGTTCAGAGTTGGTAGGGTTGATTCCACTGGACGCCATGTTAGATGCTGGGCGTTATTTTTTACAAAAACAAAAGCGTTCGATAGGAGTAAGTGAAGAAGAATTAATTCAAATTGCTATTAAATCATTGGGGCTTGATGAATTGTCTGCTTTTGATGCCAATAATAAAATTATAGAATATAAGTTAAGAGATGCAAGTAAGGGTAAATTAGTTGGTTTAAATTTGCGCAATTTTGCCAATGAAACTGCAAGTGAAAGCCCTGCTCCAGGAGGAGGTTCGATAAGCGCGTACGTTGGAAGCTTAGGTGCATCTTTAGGAACTATGGTGGCTAATTTATCGGCAGGTAAGCGGGGTTGGGAAGAACAGGTTTCTTATTTTAGTGATTGGGCAGATAAAGGACAAGTAATTAAAGATAAACTATTGAAAGCGGTTGATGAAGATACATATGCTTTTAATCAAATAATGCTTGGTTTTGGTTTGCCAAAAGCAACGGAAGAAGAAAAGAAGATAAGAACTTTAGCCATTGAAAACGCAACTAAATATGCCTGTGAAGTGCCGTTTAAAGTAATGCAAACTTCTTTTGAAGCGTTGGATTTGTTAGCTGCAATGATTGAAAAAGGAAATCAAAATTCAATAACCGATGCAGGCGTGGGAGTATTATGTGTAAAGACTGCTGTTAGGGGTGCTTATTTTAATGTGTTGGTAAATGCGAAGGAGTTAAAAGATAGGACTTACGCAGATGAATTGATAGTTAAAGCAAAAGATTTATTGGCTAAAAATCATCAGGTGGCTGATGAACTGCTTAACAAGTTAGAGTTAGCATTGGTATAGGTTTAAGAATAGTTGTAAGCGAAGCAAAGAAGTGTTTATATAAAGATGGGAAAAACAATTGTTTTAAAAATTATATCAATAGCATTGATGTTGATTGCACCAATTATAAGTGGAATGGCTTTTTATGAATACTATAAGGTGGCATTTCAACAGGCTAAATACTCATTTCCCCTAGGAAATTGGGTGCAACACATACCATTGGCCTATGAAAAAATTCATTTATATATTGGCATTGCTACTTTGGTATTTGCCGTATTGGCATATATTAGTTTGTTAGTAAAAAGCTTATTGCGTTTACTGCTAATATTGTTGATATTGGCTTTGGTTTATGTTTTTACCCGTTAAGTATTTAGCCTAAATCACCAAGTTGTGGTCTTATTACAATTTCTTCAACAACTGTGTTGTCTGATAACGAGTAGATATTCCAAATGGTATTGGCCACATCAGTTGCTTTTATAAATCTGCTTTCAGGAAGTGCGGTGTCTGACCAACTACTTGTTAAAGTAGCACCTGGCATTACAGCGGTAACCTTTACATTGTATTCTTTAAGTTCTTCGCGCAATACTTTTGTCATGCCTAGCATAGCAAACTTGCTTATGCAATAGCTGCCTCCATTTGGGTAAGCTTTAATGCTCGCAGTACTGCAGATATTAAAAATGTATCCAGCCTTGCGGTTTTTCATGTTTGGAGCTATTTCTCGGGTTATGTGGTATGCACTGGCAAGGTTGGTATTTATTTGTTGCTCAAATACGCCATCACTTTCATCAAGAATAGTACCTGGAATAAATACTCCTGCGTTATTAATAAGAATATCAATTGTTTCAAATTCCTCTAAAACATCACTGGCAAAAGCTTGAACGGCTATTTTGTCGGTTACATCAACGGAGGCCAATAAAAAACGTTGGTTTTCATACTTATTCCAAAGTTCTGCTTTAAAAGCATTGAGTTCTTTTTCATTGCGGGCGCAGCCAGCAACATTAAATCCGTTGTATGCAAACAAATCGGCTAGGGCACGTCCTATTCCTTTAGTTATTCCTGTAATTACTACTGTTTTAGTCACAAATGTTATGGTTTAGTATTTTATAATTTTTTGAACGATGGTTTTATTTCCAGCACTTACTTTTACCAAATAAATACCCGATTTGTAATCGTTGGGATTGATGGTTACGCTATTCTTTAATTGGGTAAATTGTTGGATGGTTTTACCTTCAATTGTGGTAATATCAATATTGAAAAACTCTGCTATGGGTACATTTATTTGTAAGGATTCGTTATTGCTAGCAAAACCTTGGGTATTGATAAATGAAACCGGAATGGGTTCTGTATTGTCTTTTACAGAAAGGGGCTCTATGATACTGCGTTTGGTGGCAAAGGAGTTTGATATAGGCCCAA
>JANMIV010000537.1:0-2096 GCA_031375995.1 Bacteroidota bacterium | reverse complement strand
GTTTGTACTTGCTCATAATTTATGCACCATAATGTGCAATTTGTTATGGTTTGAAAATTTTCAGTACTTGCTTGCTGTTTGAAAAAGGACAGGAAATCGTTTACGAAACAAGGGGCGGAATAAATATTGGTTGTAACTTCTTGTCCATCATTATCAAAAACAAAAGAGCGGATGAAACCACTTTCTAAGAAGTAAGTATTTGTGCTTACGTTATTTTCTTTTAGCAAAAAGGTATTTTTTTCTACTGCATGAAATTCGAAATTTTCGATTACAATTTTTAGCTTATCTAAACTTATAGGTAAAAGGGTAGGGATATACTTTTCTAAACTGGCTTTATTCATTTATTATCTAGTTAAGCTTATTTTATATTCCTTGGTAATTGACCACACAAATATATTTAAATAAAGAATTGTTTATGCTTGATTAATTAAGCCCGTCAGGAAAAGAATGAATAAGTTTGTTTGGGATATTTTTTAGAATTTTGCATAAAAAAACTGCTTCAAAATTTACTTTTGAAGCAGTTTCTGTTTATAATTTAATGAATTTAGTTTGTTGGACCGTTATCTACACTTGCTTCAATAGTGGTTTGAATATTGGCAGGTACGTTGCTTAGAATATTGTAACCAGTTGCAGCCTCAATGGCATCTACCGAAGTTCTGTAAGTTCCCCAAGAACTGCTTATGGTATTTGTATTAGGTGTATTTACTACAATTACACGTGTAGTAGTTGTTACTCTGCTTACATCATTGGCGCCTTGGCTAAGCACTACAATTACTTTCCATATATTGCTAGGAACAGTAATATTTCCGTTATTAATGGTATTGAAAGTTCCATTTGTACCTGTTCCTCCAATTCCGTATGAACCCATTATTACATACACTTCATTGCCACTATTTACCAATGTGCGGGTATAGTTTTCTAAATTAGCCCAAGTTTGTTGATTATTATTAGGGGCTTGTGGTATCATGTTGGTCATTAAGAAGGTAGCAGAATTATCAGCAATAGTAGAAGTTCTATCCGCTGAAGGGCAGTTATGGCCTCTATCGAAACCACTACCTGAATAGCTAGTACTTCCCACTTGGTACCAACCTGAAGGTAAAGTGGCATCAGCTCTAAAATCATCTTGGCGAGGAGCCGAACCTAACCAATTAGAACCAACATACCAGCTAACCCAATTAGGCGTAGCTCTTGAGCGATTGTATGAAAGTGCATATTGTATTTTTTGCATTAAATAATTGTTTGCGTTAGTAACTACATTGGTAGCACCGCTTGGATTGCCCATAGCCATGTGATCTCCGTCTATACCTACAATAACCGTATTATCATTGATAACAAAATCGTCAATATTGATACGGTTTGCTCCACCTGATATTTTTCTAACTTCGAAACGTACATTACCAGTTGCTGACATAGTGAAATTAGCTGTTTGTAAAGTGGTAGCAGAAGTAGTAATGGTTGAACCTACTTTAGTATAAGAAGTTCCATTATTGGTTGACATCCATAGTTCCCAAGTACTATTTCCGTCTGTTCCGTATTTGGCATGTTGAATACTTACGCTTGATGCACCAGTGCTTACATTAAATTGCATCGTAATTTTACCAGTATTTCTAATTCGTACTGATTTGGTACCATTTTTAGGGTCGCTACTTGTATTTCCAATTAAAGCATCGTCAAAATTCCAATTGCCAGATGCAAGAGAAACAACAGCAGCTGTGTATGAAGTTTTTGTTCCACTTTCAAATGTTTCTGGAAATCCGCTTGATATGGCTAAAGTTCCAATATTAGCATTTTGATTGCTTTTGTTGTTACTTGTGCTTGGTGTTGAAGTGCTTACGCTTTCTTTGGAGCAAGAGTTTAATAGGAATAATCCTATTACAGCAGTAAGTACATACTGTTTCATTTTTTTTATCATTTTTAGTATTTTAGTGTTCTGCAAAACTAAAATACTCTTATTACCTAAATGATAAGTACTTATTAAGCTACAATTACTCTTCGAAAAAAGCAATATTTCCGCCTACCCAATTAAAGTCTTTGTTATAGCGTACGCCTATCATTTTTCCCCTACTCATGCGTCCTAAATTAGTAGCTAAGGTGGG
>JANMIV010000482.1:0-2925 GCA_031375995.1 Bacteroidota bacterium | reverse complement strand
AGCTTCTTCAAACAGGTTAAAATTGTCAGTACCAATTACACTTACCCCAACTGAACTGCCTTGGTTAGCAGGTTTCACTACAAAAGGTAAACCTATATCTGTTTTTACCTTTGCATAAACAGTCTTCAAATTTTTAAGATCCGCTTTAAAGAACGAGTAATAGTTGGGAACACTCATGCCTGCATTTTGCATCAATGTTTTTTGCAAACGCTTGTTCATACCCAAAGCACTTGGCATAATACCTGAGCCACTATACGGAATATCAAAAAACTCCAATAAACCCTGTATGGTTCCATCTTCGCCATTAGCTCCATGCAAAGCCAAGAAAGCAAAATCTATCATTGATTTAAGCTCTTCTGCCTTTACACGCTTTCCTATTTTTTTTATCAATGATAGGCCGTTATCTGCATGTGCAGTAGGAATATTTTCGGCATAAATTTGAATATCGTGTTGTTGTGCTTTTAAAGCAGACACAGGCGGGTAAAAATCGCGGATAGACCCTTTGTATATAAACTGCCAATCAAGCAGTATGAAATTATTGAAACTATCAACAAAAATGGGAATAGCCTCAAAAAGTGTTTTATCTAAATTATCATAAACGGTGCGTCCTCCCGCAAATGACACCTCACGTTCGCGGCTATTGCCACCAAAAAAAATACCTACTTTCATATTGCTTCAAACCTAATTGAATTTGAGCAACAAAAGTATAATTATTAGCAATAAATATTGTGAATAGTCGGAATTATTGAACTGAAAGCCTTTGCCAAAGCAAATAAAAAAACGAATTATTTTCCGTCTATTATCATTGGGTTATTACCCTTGCCTAAAACAATAATCTTGGCATTGGGCGATTTAGCCAATTCCAAATTGGCTTTGATACTTTCATACTGCAACTGCTTATCGCTTAGCCCCATAGAAATAATACGTTGGTAATCGGCTATACCTTGCGCTTCCACTCTTTTACGTTCTGCTTCTTGCTTTTCTTTTTGTAGTACAAACTGCATTTTTTGTGCATCCTGTTCAGCATTTATTTTTGATTCTATACTGGCCTTTACAGAAGTAGGCAAGGTAATATTGCGAATAAGCAATTGTTCTAAAATAAGCCCTCTGCTTTTAAAATCCTTTTCTATGCTGTTAAATATGCGCCATTGGAAGGTATCGCGTTTGCTGCTGTAAAGGGCAACCGCATCATAATACACGGCATTGTCACGTATTTTTGTTCTGGTTAACGGACGTACAATTTTATCATTATAATCCAAGCCTGTTTCATTAATTAAACGGGGTGCTTCAGAAGGAACTACACGGTATAAAACGGTCAAATCAATGCTTACCTCTAGCCCATCAGCGGTCAAAACGCGTATGGCATCATCACCAGCCTTTTGACCTTCGTCATGCACGCCACTCATGGTATAGTTTTGGGTTTTAATATCAATGGTCTTTACATCAACCAAGGGATTGATAAAATTTAAACCACTAGGTAAAACATCATTTTCAATTTTTCCGAAAAGTGATTTTACCCCCACTTGTCCTGCTTCTATTTGTTTTAAACAGGCATTGATAACACCAATTCCAATTAAAACAACACCCAATATTTTTAAGGGAGCACCCAATTTTGCGTTCACATTATTGGCATTGAAAACAAATGTTGCTACCGCTATTACAATAAGTCCAAGAAAAATGAGTATCATATCTGTTAATATTAATTTTTTACATTAAATAATATTCAAGATTACTATTTTTAAATGGAATAGTAAGATAAATTTTATACAACAGGCTTATAACACCTATATGAGGCAAATTCTATAATAACTTCTTTAAATAATGGTAAAAGTCTATGGAGGAGTCAGCAAATTACAATATGCCCGCTATCAGCGTTTCAATTTTTATTCCTTCTGCCTCTGCACGGTAATTTTTTATCATGCGGTGGCGCAATACATTAAATGCTACTGCTTTTACATTTTCAATATCAGGAGAATATTTTCCATTGATTAAGGCATGGGCTTTAGCACCCACTATAAGAAACTGTCCTGCACGCGGGCCAGCTCCAAAATCTACGTATTTCTTAATTTCTTCGGTAGCATACTCGCTTTGCGGACGTGTTTTGTTTACCAGTTTTACCACATATTCTATTACATTGTCGGCAACTGGAGCTTTACGCACCAACTCTTGAAAAGCAAGTATTTCCGTTCCATGCACTATTTTCTTTAGGTCTGCCTTTTTATTACCGGTGGTTGATTTAATAATTTCCACTTCTTCGGTAAAACTAGGATAGTCTAATAAAACATTGAACATAAAGCGATCCAATTGTGCTTCTGGAAGTGAGTAGGTTCCCTCTTGTTCAATTGGGTTTTGGGTAGCCAATACAAAAAACGGATTGGGTAGCTGATGCAATTGTCCGTTGATGGTAACCGATTTTTCCTGCATGGCCTCTAATAAAGCGGCTTGGGTTTTAGGCGGTGTTCTATTTATTTCATCTGCCAGAATAATATTGGAGAAAATAGGCCCACGCAAAAACTGAAATTCTCTTTTTTCATTCAAAATTTCTGTTCCAGTTATATCACTTGGCATTAAATCTGGTGTAAATTGAATGCGGTTAAAACCTAAGTCTAAAACCTCGCTCAATGTTTTTACCAATAATGTTTTTGCCAAACCCGGCAAACCAATCATTAAGGTATGTCCATTGCTAAAAATAGATATAAGCAATGCTTCTACCACATGGTTTTGTCCTACTATTACCTTGGCTATTTCTTCTTTTAACTCGTTGTACTTTTGGTGTAAAGCATTTGCAGCTTCCACATCATTATTCCATTGCATACGCTTAATTTACAATTATTGATTTTTACTTTGCCATGCTTCCAAGTTGGGGCAAGTTTTATATTCATCGGCAATATGAACATAAAACTGTTTGCGGTTTTTATCAATCCA
>JANMIV010000481.1:0-1934 GCA_031375995.1 Bacteroidota bacterium | reverse complement strand
CTTTCGTGCTTTAACCTCTTGAATATTGCTAATAACTTTTTCGTAATTGGCATTTTGGGTAGCAATAACCACAACAGGCATTTCTTCGTCAATTAAAGCAATAGGCCCATGTTTCATTTCTGCAGCAGGATAACCTTCTGCATGTATATATGAAATTTCCTTTAGCTTAAGTGCTCCTTCCAAGGCAACGGGAAAGCCGTAACCACGACCTAGGTACAAGAAGTTTCTAGCATCTTTAAATTCCTTTGCCAATTCCTTAATCATATCGTTGGTTTTTAGCACCTTCTCAATTTTTGCAGGAATGGTTTCTAATTCTGCTAACATCTCACGTAAGCGTTGCGTAGTAATGGCACCACGTTTTTGTGCAATAGATAAAGCCATTAGGGTTAAAGCAGTAACCTGAGCGGTAAATGCTTTGGTAGATGCGACCCCAATTTCAGGTCCTGCATGGGTATAAGCCCCAGCATCTGTTAAACGAGGAATAGAAGAACCCACCACATTACAAACACCAAATATGGTAGCACCTTTACTTTTGGCCAGTTCTAAAGCGGCTAAAGTATCGGCTGTTTCACCGCTTTGTGAAATGGCTATCACAAAATCATTCTCATCAATAATTGGGTTTCTGTACCTGAATTCAGAAGCATATTCTACCTCTACAGGAATGCGGGCAAAATCTTCGAATAGGTACTCCCCTACTAAACCGGCATGCCACGAAGTGCCACAGCCTACTATAATAATACGTTTAAGATTTTTGAATTTGTCTTCAAATTTATCAATACCAGCCATGGTAATGATGCCCTCATTTAAATGAATTCTGCCTCTGTAAGAATCAAGAATAGAGCGTGGTTGCTCAAAAATTTCTTTCATCATAAAATGCTCATACCCGCCCTTTTCTATACTTTCTAAGTTTATTTCTAACTCATGTATATAAGGTGTTTTTATAGTGTTGTCAACCGTTTTAATGGTTAGTTCCGTTCCTTTTATAATGGCAATTTCTCCATCATTCAAATAGACTACATTTCTAGTATATTCAACTATAGGTGTTGCATCGCTGGCTATAAAATGCTCTCCCTCACCAATACCTACTACCATAGGGCTACCTTTGCGTGCACCAATTAAGTAGTTGGGGTCTTTTTTGCTTAAAATAACAATGGCATACGCTCCAATTACTTGGGTTAAGCTCATTCTTACCGCTTCTTCAAAACTTACCTCATTGTTTTTAAATACTTCTTCAATTAAGTGAATAAGCACTTCTGTATCGGTTTCCGATTTAAACTCATGCCCACGTTTGCTTAGCATTTCTTTAAGCGAAGCATAGTTTTCAATAATTCCGTTGTGAATAATGGCAAACTCGCCATTGCCACTTAAATGCGGATGCGCATTGATATCATTAGGTGCCCCATGAGTAGCCCAACGCGTATGCCCCATTCCAGTATGTGCCAAAGTATTTTGGCTTCCAATAGAAGCCTCTAAATCGGCTACCTTGCCTGTTTTCTTATATACTTTAAACTCTCCGCTGTTATCAAGTAAAGCTACACCAGCACTATCGTAACCACGGTATTCTAATCTTTTAAGCCCTTTTAGTACTATTGGGCAGGCCTCTCTGTGGCCAATATAAGCAACTATTCCACACATAATATTGACGAATTTATTATAAACTTTTTAATTTCAAAACATTATCCGCTTCTAAAAAATCTGCATTTTTGTGAATAGCTGATAATAATGGCTTAGCAGCCTCTATGAATAAATTAAATTCAGAAAAAGTAAGGGCTTGTTCTCCATCGCTAAGAGCCTTTTCTGGATTAGGATGAATTTCTATCATCAATCCATTTGCACCAGCAGCTATGGCAGCTAAACCCATTTTGTTTACAAAAGCAGCTTTGCCTACTCCATGACTTGGATCTGCAAATACTGGCAAATGCGATAAAGATTGC
>JANMIV010000477.1:0-13950 GCA_031375995.1 Bacteroidota bacterium | reverse complement strand
TATGGGTATAATTACCAAAGTAGAAGTACGAGGCGAAAGCAACGTATATGTGGAAATGACACCTACTTTTACAGGTTGTCCCGCTATAAAAATGATGGAGAATATGGTGGCCGACCGATTAAAGGAAATAGGCATACAAACCATAGAAGTTGTTACTACTTTTGATAAACCTTGGAATAGCAATAAACTAACGGAACGTGGACTATTGTGCTTAAAAAAACATGGATTGGCTCCACCTCCCAAACACCAAGGCGAAATCACTATGGAATTATTGGAACACAGCGTTTGCCCGCATTGCGGTAGTAAAAACACAGAAATGAAAACTCCTTTTGGCCCCACACTTTGCCGCAGCATGCATTACTGCAATGATTGCCTACAAGCGTTTGAGCAATTTAAGCCAGTGGTTTAGTTAAAAAACTTAACTTACAAAGCGGTTTTAGTTTGTTATTACAATACCCCTAGAGGTTACAAGATAGCTAATTCCTTTTTTAGTTCTATAATAATCAAAGGTATTAACAGTATCAATCCCAATAGGCATCTTTTCATTTTTTGAATCAAACTTATTAACCTCTGCTCCTGTTATTGCATTGATGGTTGAATAATTTCCATCAAAATAAATATGTAGTAGAGAGTCCTTGCAATGAAATATTTTGGCATCGTTTGATAAGCCAGGTATTTTATTTTTTAGTTGGATAGCATCATCAGAAAGATAATACCCGTCTGTTGTTTTCATAACAAAACTACCTAGTAAATTTATATTTGGTACTAAAGAGTTTTTCTGTTGGGTTCCAACTAATTTCTTAAAACGGTCAAAAGAAAAAGTTTGACTACTTTGATTTGTGTAAAAACAGAAATGAGTTAAAGAAGAATTGACTTTGCTAGGTAATAAATTCTTTGGAAGTTCATATTCAGCACCTACATTATAATCATACATTTCAATCAATACTGGTTGCGGATCTCTGTTTAAGAATAACGAATTTATATCAGGATACCTTGAAGCAAAAACCCAACAACTAACTGAAGAACTATTGGCAATTTTATTAGGTATAATGTCGTCAATATAATACTCTGCAATATATTTTCCCAAACTGTCTAGCTTACGTATGTCTATCATTGTTGGTCTTGAATAAGTAAATGGATCTAGCTTTTTATGGTAAAAAATAAAGTCACTGCTCTTGGAGTTAAAAGCATTCATTTTTACAAAAAAAGCACCATCTCTTCTGAAAGTGAATTCGCGACTTTCATTATTCGGTAAATTTATAGGTTCGGTATGCTGCAAAACTCCTTTGTCGTTAAACAAATACAATGTTTGCCTGTTTTTACAAGCTACATTACCACTTCCATCTTCGAAAAAATGATTGTCATATGTAAAAAAATCACTTGGTATAAAGCCCCATTGAGGTGAAGTAATTTGCGTTTTAACCTCAGCATTATCGTCCGATTTTTTGCAAGAGTTTAATGATGCTATAAAGACTAAAATTGATAATAAAGTAAAAAAATATTTTTTCATGATATTGCATTCAAATTTAGTATTTTTTATAATTGCCTTCAAGCGTTTGAGCAATTTAAGCCAGTGTTGTAAACGTAAAACTAGTGTATTACAATCAACTTATGCTGACTTACTGTATTTTCAGATTGAATTCTTAGGGTATAATAACCATTTTGCAAATGTGATATATTAATTGGTATATCATTGGTATTATTGTTAGCAAGCACACTGGTACTTGTTAGCACACTCCCTTCTTTGCCTATTATATCAATTGTAAAATCTGCATTTGTATTCACTGCATTTACCAATATATACACATTGTTGCTTGCAGGATTCGGATATACCGACAAAATCCTTGCTTTATTTTCTGCTCTTTCTACTCCAATTCTTAATTGCTCTAAAGTGTAATCGCATGGATATTCTGAAGAACCTTGTAGTCTTAGTCTATTATATAACACATTGCCTTTATGCGCAAAACAAAGTAACTCAAATCTAGTCTCCCCTTCCAACCTATATGCATCAAACAATCCAGTTAATGCGCCAATTCCTTCAACTAGCTTATATCCAGCATCCCAAAAAGGGGTTCCATTATCGCTACGTACTACTTTAAAACCATACCTTTTTCTATACTTTCCATCTATTAAAACAGAATCCACTGCATTAATAATAAAATACACTTTCCCATCAATATTAAATTTCCCAATATGAAGCGTATCCCCAATATTCCGATTATTAAAGTCATAAAGCAATTCAATATTACCAGTTACAAAATCTTTAAAATAAATACGCTTATCAGACTCTCTTAAAAAGCCCTTTAAACTGGCAGTTTGAGATAGCACATAACTGTTGCTATTGTATTCTTCCCCTTTAACTGTATAAGCACTCAACTTTTTATAACTGGTGTCTTGTATTAAAGTGTCTCCTTCTAAAATATAATCAATATACCGCCAAGAACTTGCCACATTTCCGCCATAAGCCCAATCATATATTCTCCACCTAGCATTATCTGTGGGAAAGGCCATATATTCCTGAGAGTACAAAGCCGTGCAGATAAATAAAGGAAGAAGTGCGGTAAAAAATCTCTTCATAATGGATCATTTATTTACAACAAGAGGTGGCAACTTACTAAAAAGAGCTGTTACATTTACCAAATAGGTTAAAATAAAATGTATAGCTGCCCCTTGCTGTGCTTGGTTTTAAGTGCTAAAAAATGAAAATATTTAGCCTGCTGCTAAGTAAAAGCCAAAAAAAAGTGTACTTTTGAACGTCCTTAATTATTTCTTGGCGTTGGTAATAGCCTTATTATCTGCATTCAAAAATAGCTCGGGTAATCACAATATAACAATACATAATGGCTAAATCACAAGAAACATTCAGTAAAAAGGAAAAAGAAAAACTTAAGCTTAAAAAGAGAAAAGAGAAAGACGAGAAAAGAGAGGAACGCAAAGCGAATGCTGTAAAAGGACAAAGCTTAGAGGAAATGTTTGCCTACGTAGATGAGAATGGAAACATAACCAATGTACCCCCCGACCCTAAAAAAAGGCGCATAGTAAATGCAGAGGATATGCTAATAGGTGTAGCCAAACAAGTAGCTGCAGAACCGCAAGAAGTGCTCAGAAGCGGCACTATTACCCATTATAATGATTCAAAAGGATATGGCTTTATTAAAGACGAAAAATCGCAAGAAAGTATTTTTGTACACGCCAATTCGTTAAATGCCGCTGTAAAAGAAGGCGATAAAGTTACTTTTGAAATAGAAATTACCCACAAAGGCCCTAATGCCAAAGATGTAAAATTAAAGGTGTAAACCTTTAATTTTACACATTCAAATTGCCTATTTCTTTGTGAAGCAAAATAGGTGCTTACTCCCTATTATTGATTCCATTCACTAGAAAACTCATTGCTAAGCTAGTGTTTACTTATTTTCAATAAGGTTTCTAAGCTATATAAGAAACAATATTACCAATAATAGTTTTATTTGTTGAAATAATACATCACACGTAAGTCTAAAAAATTAGGTACTATGGTGTGTGTAAGTATATTAAATCCTATAGCTATTTTAGAGGGAGTGTAATAAGTAACACCCGCTCTTTGGTATAAGGCATTGAAGTAATTAGTCTCATTTACTAGGTAGCAACCCAATTGCTGACTTACTGCAAAGCGTCCAAATAGGAATTCATGCCCAATGAGCAGACCCGCTCGTATATTACTTTTATCCGCTTTATCTCTTTGCAAACGTGCTTGTGTTACTTCATCTGTCAAAATTTCTATACCGCCAGTTATGGCGTTTATATTGCTTATTTGCTTGCTGTAATTAGCCAATGCACCAAAAATAAAATACCTGTCAAGGTCGTTCACCCCTAAATTTTTATTGCTTGCATACAATCCTATATCTATTCTGGTTTTACGTTCCAACTTTATGGGTTTTTTCTCATATTTATTTAAGCCATTACTGATTGGGTTGTAACTAAATCGCATATTGAGTGTGGGCAAATTAATGCCCTTATTAGGTTCTTGTGTACCACCATTGGAAATATGGATAAATTGCCCCAACAGACTCATTTGCCAGTTTTTATTTAAAGGATACTCAACGCCCATACCCAATGATATATAGGCGCTTAAAGGCAAACTATAGTTTAAATTCTTGGTGTTATTATTTTGGCTGTATGGATTGCTTAAGTAAGTTAAGCCTAAATGGGTGCTCCCTAAAGCTTTTAGAAATTTACCTAGTTTAAATTGTGGTTCAAAAACATAAAACAATGCAAAACCCTCTCCCAATACATCAGTATTGTAGTTAATATAATTAATGCCTACTCCCGAGTTGAAATAGCAATTGTATTGTTGCCAATTTTTTTCATCTCTATTCTGTTTGGTAAATAGTAATTCTACCCCTATTGGATAAGCTCCTTTTATATTATGTACCTCTTGGGTATGAGCGTAAATACTACCTGAATGAATACTTGCAGTAAAGTATGGCAATGCTTTGTGGTTACTGGTTTCTTGCGCCAATAAGTCCAAACTGATAGTTAAAAGCATAGCTATTACAGCAAAAATCAATTTCATGTAAACTGTATATATTTGGCTATTACAAATGCTTTATTGAATGTTTTGGAAAATATTGATTTTAGTACTGTGATTTATTGTTTAACAAGTTTGGCATTGTAATTATTGCTTCCATTTGTAATCAATACTTGGTATATACCGATGGGTAAATGGGCAATGCTTATTTTGTTTTGAGTGGGATTGATTTCCTTCATTACTTCCTTGCCTGTATTGTCTAAAATACGCACTTGTGTAAGCCCATAACTGGTAGGCATATCAAAGGTAAAATAGTCGGCACTTGGATTAGGGTAAAGAGCTATTTTTTTATTATTGATGGCATTGTTTATGCTACTGCCTTTTGCTCTAGGTAAAATAAGTTGCGATAAATAGGTTCTATCGCCAGCCTTGTGTCCTTCGTGATTAGAATTAAAAGCACCGTAAAATATTACCTTATCCGTATTAGGAGCCACCCAATCAAACGACCAAGATTTGCTATCTATACCTTCTACACCAGCCGCTTTATAAGTAATGTATTTATTATTTCCCACCAATTTGGTAGTAGTAGTATCTGTTACCTTTAATTCCCCTAGCAAACTTCCATCCAAAGCTTGTGGCGATACCAAGAATCCAAAACGGGTAGCACCCGCCTCACTATTGGTGGCGGTAATGGTATACGTTTTTCCTGGTATATATCCGCTAGCGGGCACATTAGAGCTAATCCAATCATATACATCAACTGCGGTGCCTCCATGGCAGGCGGTGCAATTTTTTAAACTATCTCCAGGAGAACCTGTATAGCCGGGTTCAGTGCCATCTTTCTTACCCAATTTGGTATTTCCAAACGATTGAATAATGATAAGCACTATGGCACTTAATAGGGTGTAAAGTATATTTTTTTTCATATTGGGGCTATTTTGCTGACGCAATATATAATTTTAAAATGGATTACCATATCTGGTGTCTTTTATGAGTTCCGTATCGGTAAGTGTTTTTAAAAAGGCTACTAAATCTGCTTTGTTTTGGGGAGTCAGTTTTAAACCACCACTGGCTCTTGGGTATTCTAAAGTAGCATCAAGGGTAGCAGATGCTTTTGTTCCGCTATTGTAATGCTCCACTACTTCTTCCAGTGTTTGCAAGCTTCCGTCAGCCATATAAGGAGCTGTAAGTGCTATGTTGCGCAATGTTGGCACTTTAAATTTTCCTTTATCTAGTGCGCTTTTGGTTACTTTCTCACGTCCAATATCTAACATTTCTGCTTCAGTTTTAAGGCCATTGTTCATGTATTTATTGTTGGAAAAATTATCGCCAGCATGGCAATGTGCGCAATCAGCACCCGATAATTGGGGAAAAGCAGGGTTGTACTCTGCAAAAAACAATTTTCTTCCACGTTCTTCACTGCTGTCCAAGCTCAGTTCCTTTCTCACATACTTATCGTATTTGGAATTACTAGAAACTATAGAGTTCATAAATTGCTCTAAAGCCAAAGAAATTTTATTGCTTGTTATTTCATTGCTGCCAAATGCTCTAAAAAACTGATTTTTATAGTTCTCGCTGGCATTTAATTTGGCTACCACATTATCCAGTGTTTCGTTCATTTCTAACTCATCTTGTATGGGTTTTAATGACTGATACCTTAATAATTCTGAGCGTCCATCCCAAAAAAAACCATTGGTATTCCAAGCCATGTTTACGGCACTCATGGCATTTCTATTGCCTTTTAAACCCTTTACGCCAATAGAAAAACGGGCAGTATCAGAAAATGCAAATTGTTGGAAATGGCAGGAAGCACAAGCTTGTGTATTGTTACTTGATAGCATTTTTTCATAAAATAACATGCGCCCTAGTTTCACCCCTTGTGTGGTTAGTTTATTATCTGCCGCTATGGGTGGCTCGGCAAATATGCCATAAGTAAGCGTATATGGCGTTGTATCGTACACAAGGGTATTGGTATTGTCTATATTGTTTTCCTTTTTACAAGCGGCTATTAGCACAGCCACAGTCAGCAGGACAATTAAAATAATTTCTTTTCTCATTATTGATTTTTTAAATGTTCGTTTTGCGTAAATGTTAAATCGGTCAAAGTTTCTAAAAAGGCAATCATATCATTCATCTCTTCACTTGACAATTGAAGCGGTTTAATTAGATTGCTTTTGCTTTGGTGCGGAATACCACCTGTATTGTAATGCGCTATCACATCTTTTAATGTAGCCAAAGAGCCATCATGCATGTAAGGAGCAGTAAGCGCAATATTGCGCAGAGTTGGTACTTTAAATTTGGCTAGGTCATTATCAAGATTGGTTAACCGCTTTCTACCAATATCTGTATAGTTTGCATACAAACCATTGTTTTCAAAAAAGTAATTGGTAAAATGCAGGCCTGAATGACAAACGCTGCAATTTGTTCTGCTACTGGTAAAAAGTTCAAAACCCCTGGCTTCCGATGCCGTTAGGTTAGCCTCTTTTCTTTTGGCCAAATCGTATTTACTATTGCCACTTAACAGGGTTCTCTCAAAATTGGCAAGAGCCCTGGTAATTACATAATAATCAAAATTTCTATTGTATGCCTTGTTACTCAACGCTTGGTATTCATTATTGCTTTCAAGTCTGTTTTGTATATCAATGATATTGAAATCAAACTCATTGTGTTCCTGTATAGGCACCAATACTTGCATTTCCAAAGTTGGCACCCCTCCATCTGAAGTAAAATAGGGCTGGTAAGCTAAATTAGCCAATGTAGGAGCATTTCTAGTTCCTATTCGTCCTTCTACTCCTTTACTCAACGAAGCATTGTCTGCCATGGCAAAAGCTGTTTGATGGCATGAGCCACAACTCACCGTGCTGGTTCTGGAAAGTGCTTTGTCATAAAAAAGTTTTTTGCCTAGCAACCACCTATCGTAATTATATGCATTGTCTGCTGGATAGTTAATGGCAGGAAAACCTATAGGAATTACTAACTTAAATAGCTCTTTATTAGGCACAGAAACTCCTTGTTCCTTGTTGCATGACGCAATCAGGAACAAGGAATAAACAAAAGCAGTGGCTTTAAGTAATATCTTAAAAAATTTACTCAACTATTAACTTACGAGTACCCATTAGTGTATTGTCAGTGGTATATAGCTGTATAAAATACAAGCCACTTTTTTGTATATTGGTTTTAAAGCCAGTGGATGTATTTATTTCTTCACTGATGATGCGCCCTAAACCATCGGTAATGACTATTTTGTTCAGGTTGTTTTGTAAAGTGTTACCAATGTTTACCTCTCCTTTGGAAGGATTAGGCCAAATATGGATGGAGGCCAATTCCGCAGTATTTGTTTCAACTCCTACTTTAGGCGCAGTAGCGGTAAATACAAAGTCTCTAAAGTTTTTTAATAAGGTAACAGCTTCGTCTGTTTCGCCATGCACTATTAAGTTTTGACTTACATTTATGGCTTTTATGGCCAAAGCGTAGTCGGCAAATATGCTTACAACTAGTTTCCCATCTACTTCTGTTGCCGCCTTATTTACGGTAGTAGCAAAGTAGTTTGCATTGCCTAAGGCATGTATTTCGTAACCTGTTAATAGGTTATTGCCCGCTTTTCCTTCCATGGCCACAAATCGGTAACCTGCAGTCCACCCCCAATGCATAGAGGGCGTTTTTGGCGCAAGTGGGTGGTTGGCTGCTCTCAATGCAGGATCTAGGTTATTGTCAGGCGTATTTACTCCTACACTAAAGCTTATACCTTCTATATTGCTTATATTGTAAGTGCCTAAATCAATGGTGCTAGCAGTGCTTCCTGCATTTACCAGTGCATATACATCAGTTGCAGGGGTTGTTTTACCTCCATCGTGTTTTATTATTATTTTTGATAAGTAATATTCCATACGGGTAATATTAAAACTATTGTTGAGGTTATTTACACTTGCTTGGTTAAACCCAAAGTCTCCCCCATTTAACTTATGCTCTATTTTTAAAAGCACATTTTTTTGTGCATTGGCATGCAATCCTATTAGCACTATAACGGCTATCTGTATTATTTTTTTCATGGTATTTGTTTTGTAAAGTTTATTTAAATATATTTAATCAAAAAAGGATTTTCTTGTTTTGAAGTACCCACCAGTTACTAGCACTGAATGCAATGCCATTCACCTATTTAATTGACTATTTAACAGGTAATGTTCAACAATTATTGATAATAAGGCGGCTTACTTAAATGAAGCAATTGAGAGGTACTAAATTCTAATTACCTGTAAAATGAGGTAAAGCGACTGTTGTAGCTTACTTGGGGGGTGGGAGGGAAATGAGAGGCGCGAATGATTGGTATGGTGATAGATGCCTAAAGCACATTGAATAACAGCAAAAATTGGGGTCACTTTCTCTTTAAACACCTGAAAGACGATAGCAGGAATTTTTTGATGCTCATCTTTTATTTTAAAGAAGGCTACTTTGTCTTCGCAGCAGTTACCTTTTGTTTTTTTTGTTTCGCACTCGCATTTGCTATTTTTCCATCCTAGTGATATGGCTGATACTTTTTCTCCGCATAAATGCACCATTACATGTATGCCCATGGTGGGCATCAAATATAAAAACAACATGCAGACAAGAAATATTCTTTTCAAAACCACTCTTCTTTATTTCATTCAAAACTATTCATTTAAATGGTAAAGTCAAATTTCCCTCTGTAAAATATCTATATTGACATGATGCAGTTAGTAGCTGCAAGAAAATAGTTGGTAGGAATAGCATTGTAAAAACAGGTGTATTTGTAAGCATCCCCAAAAGTAAGGCATTTAAAAATGAAAAAGACACCAGCCCCAAGTACCTAAATATCCGAACTAGCAGGATAATTTTTTCATCTTGTTTTTTTAAATAACTTACGCCAAAATGACCAACTCTAAAAATAGTTACCATCCCTTGTTTGTTGTATTATTTGTTCTTGATTTATTGCCGTATGAGGTAATCCAACAAATACCAAAAAGTACTCGTAACTAATGGAGTAAACGAGATTTACAAAATGCTTTTGGCTATCAATTTTGCGCATTGTATATCAAACATTTTGATGATTTGGCTTATGCGTACAAATACTCATTTACAAGATATACGTTAGCCATTGCAATTGACATACAAAAAACAATGATTGCTATTACACAGCACCACTCGCTTTATAAAAAACTAATGCGTACACAAGCCAATAGTATTGTTCGGCATATTAATACATTGGCTCATAAAGGGTTTTCTGTTGCTAAGGCTTGCAAATTGTTTGGCCTTAAAACCAGCTGGTATAACTACCATAAACGTAAAATTAATTGCCCGTTAAATGCCATGAAGAACTGCTTTAAACAACATCCTTTACAACTTACACTTCCTGAGCAAAGCAATATTAAACAATGGATACATCAAGCACAAAATGCTGGTAAAACACTTACGCACCTTTATTATGAAGCGTTAAATAAAAATATTGTGTTTTGCTCCAAAACAACCTTCTTTATGTATGCTAACGTATTAGTCTATAAAAGGGCTTTTCGTAAACCTAAAGCTAAACGTAAAATAGGACACCGTGCTAATGCGGTGTTCGAGTATTTGCATATAGATACTACTTATATTAGTACCTTGGTTGATGGCATTTTTAAGGTGGCTTGCGTGAAAGATAATTTCTCTAAAGCACCGTTGCATTATAATATTACTGAGACCACTCTAACCAGTACTTTTATTAAAGATACTTTACAACAAACTTTTGATAAGTATGCACTTTTAAAACGCAACCATGATATACAAATTATTACTGATGGTGGAAGTGAAAACAAAGGGGAGGTAACGGTATGGGTTGACAAGATAAAAGCTCCGCCTTGTGTGAAAAAAATTACCGCTAAGTCTGAGGCTTATCCGTTTGCCAACAATATGATTGAGAGTGCATTTAATTTGTTGAAAAACGACTTTTTAAAAGGTGAGATGGTTAATGATAGAAAGCACCTGATTAAAAAAATGGAGGGGTTTATGGAGCATTGCCAAAACCGTTATTTTGGAGAACTTTACGGAGTTACGCCTTTACAAGTATTAAATGGAACTTTGCCCAATAAAAATCAATTTAAACTGCAAATAGCACAAGCGGCTAAACTACGATTAATAGCCAATAAACAATTTAGCGGCTGCACTATGCCCAATTGCCTGTAAAACACCTTCAAACTACCTTCAAACAGCTTTTACGAGATCTTTATTACTGCACATAAATGTGTATTGCACACCCAAACGGTAATTACAAAAAATTACCCATTTTTTAACACCAAACTTAATACCTCAACTCCAAACATTCTTATTTTATGGGCTTGTACGGATTTCCGCACTCTTTTATTGCAATTTAACTTGAGTACGGAGGGGAGGCTAAAGGCTGGAATCAAAGTGAACTGGCGGATAAAAGCGGTGTTTCGCGTGTAATGATTGGTAAGTATGAGCGTGGCGAAGCTGTACCCTCTATTGATGCAGCTAAAAAAATTGCGGATGCTTTGGATGTTACTTTGGATTATTTGGTGGGGGTTGGTACTAATGCCAAGATTGATAAAAAAACGCTTAAACGCTTTCAGGATATTGAACTATTGGAAGATAATAAAAGGGCTGTATTGTTTGATTTGATTGATACTTATATTAGGGATGCTAAAATACGTAAAGCGCATGCTGGGCAGTGATAAAATAACGTGGGCAGCTTTTACGCTTGGTGATAACACGCAAGCCGTGGGCAAATGTATAAACAAAAACCGTACAAGCTTTTGGCTTGTACGGTTTGATTTATTTCCTTTTGTTAAAAGGTACGAGCGGATGCTCGCACCAGCGGTGCATATCCGCACTGGCGGGGATAAATGGTACACTACCCTACCAATGGTACACTACCAGTTTACTTATATTTTGAGAATGTAAATAATACTGGTAACTTATAATCAGTACTTATCTTTTTACCTTTCTCGTCTATTAATGGTACTAAACCCCTTTGCTCCTTAGCAATTTTGATTGATTCTGAACTAATGTAATTTATTCTTGAACTATCACAATTAGTACAAATAATTTTAAGACAAGTGTATACTGTTTCTACAACAGGTGAGACACTTATATTAACAATTGCTTTAGCGTACATACTATCTGGATGTGAATGTACAGGTATTGAATCCATTAATATTTTACTTCTTGGTGTTACTAACTGCGCTTTAGTTTCTAATAATACCAGAAAGATAAAAACAAAAAATAGCAAAGTTCTCATTCTGTTTATATGTTATTATGTTGACTATATGTTATAATATTTGCTTTCAATATGTTATAGCAACCGCAACATAATTACCAACGACCAAGTAAATAGCCAATACCCAACAATATAGCTGTGCCTGCTAATATATACATTTTTAGTTGTGGATTTGTTGCAAATCCTTTTTGGGGATACTTTATTGCCAAATACAATATTATCAACCCTGCAATAATCCAGACTATTCCCGCTATTACATTGTCTTTCATAATTGGGTTTTTATTTTTTCTGCTCTGGTTCTTCCCTTTGCTTCTGTTTTTCTTCTTTTGGTTTTTCCTTTTCTGTCTTAGCTGTATCTTTTGCAACGTCTTTCATTTCATCAATTGCCATATCAGGTATAACATCTGAGGCAAACAAATACGCTTCAGTTGCAAAATCACCTAGTTTTGCTATTGATTTAAATGCCTTTTGAAGAGTAATTTCTGCTGCTTTTCCAACAAATTCAGTTTTCATCTTAAATCCATCATTTTGCATAGTAGCGTCAATTACTGCCAAACCCGAGCCAACATCGTCCATTCCATCGCCAATTTTATATAAAGGTACTGCCAGTTCCAATTGTCCGACTACTGCAAAACATACAGCTGTTGTTTTTACTATCCCCCCTGCTGTTGACACTGCCGAAGTAACATCCATATAAGGAGAATATGCTTCTTGATAACCTGATTTTACATCAACATGAGTACTATTTTTGCCTATAATAACATCTGGTAGCACTACAGCTGGTTGTGGAGCCATTCCCATACTTCCAGCATATGCAATACTATAAGGTCCTCTCGCCACTTCTATGGCATTCGCATTTATTAATGTAATTGGAGCTTTTGACTGTGCCATTTGTCCATATGATGTTCCAACTTCAGTTGAATACCAAGGCTCTAATCCATCTATATCAATTGCCCATATTGGAGTATTCCCTGCAAATTGATATGGTGTTAGCATTGGATAAGATTTCGTTAACGGGTCAACAGATAAGAATTTACCTAATCGACCATTGTAAATTCTCATCCCATAATCCTGAGTTTGAGTTTCGTCATCATTTTCTTTACCGTTAAACCCGAACAAGTAGCTACTACGCTTTTTATTTTCAGTTTTTATAAAGGTCAATACTTTTTTAGAACTAATTATTTTTAGTTCAGTTGTTGGATAGTATTGTAATTTGAGGCAACCCATTTTTATAAAAAAGTATGCGACAAAAGTAAGCAATAAAACCAAAAATTTGAGCATAAAAAAAGCCTCCATTTTGGAAGCGATTTAAAGGCATTTTAAAGCCTTGCTTTTGTTTGGTGGTGGATTATGCCAAGTGAGTATAAATTTGAGTGCTTTCAAGCGAAGAATGACCCAAAAACAAAGCAATACTTTCAATGCTCATACCTGCCTGTAATAAGTGTGTGGCTATGCTGTGGCGTAATATGTGCAAGGTTAATCTTTTGGCTTGTAGGCTTTCAACTTCTGTAATTTTTTGTAAGTGTTGTAAGCTGTTGTTTAGTGTGCCTGTGGTGCTTAAAAAAAGCCTTTTATGATTTACCTTTTGTAAGTTGCGATAGTTGTAAATGTAGTTTTCTAATGCCTTACAAACGCCTGTATTCATTGGTATAATTCTATCCTTGTAGTTTTTTCCTTGTTTTACAAAGAGTGTTTTTTTATCAAAGTCAATATCATTTACAGTTAGTTTGTAGGCTTCATTTCTGCGTAAGCCACAGCCATAATAAAGGGCAAAGATTAATTTTAGTTGCTCTTGCTTTTGTTCTCTTTGTTTAAAAGGTAATTGGCTGTAAGCATTGTTTATATTGCTTTGTAGCGTTTTTATTTCTTCTTTGGTTAGTGGTTGTATGTTTTTTATTCGTTGTACTTTATCGGGTTTTATTCTGTAATTGGTTGGTGTGGGTGCATTGCTCATTCCCATTTGGTGCAAGAACTCTAACAGTTTATCAATGGCTAAAAAATTATGGTTTAGGTGGCTTGTGCTTAATGCTCCGTTTCTTCTTTTGCTTTTTCTTACTTGCAAATAATCAAAGTAGTTTTCAATGTGCTTTTGGCTTACAGCATTTATTTGATTTACATTTTTAGCTTGTAACCATTCAAAAAAATCTTTTATTCTATCTCTGTAATCTGTTACCACTCCACCACTAAAACCAAGTGTATTGAGCCAAACAGCATA
>JANMIV010000473.1:0-3338 GCA_031375995.1 Bacteroidota bacterium | reverse complement strand
TATGGAATCGCTAATGGCAGCAATGGCCTCCTCTTGCCCTACTACTCTTTTGTGCAATTCGTCTTCTAAATTTAATAATTTCTCTCGCTCGCTTTGCAACATTCTAGTAACAGGAATACCAGTCCAACGCGCTACTACATCTGCAATATCATCAGCCGTAACCTCTTCCTTTACCATGGGTGAATGGTTTTGGGCTTCATCTAATTTTGCTTTGAATTGATCTAAGCGTTTTTCAGCATCCTTTATTTTACCATAACGTATTTCAGCCACTCTTGCAAAATCGCCATTACGCTCGGCTTGCTCCGCTTCGTACCTTAAGTTTTCAATCTCTTTTTTGGTAGATTGTATGCCTTCCACTACCACCTTTTCACTTTGCCATTTGGCTTTTAAATCGTTTCTATCTGATTGAAGATTGGCAATTTCTTCAGCTAAATTATTCACCTTATCAGTATCACCTTCGCGCTTTATGGCCTCCCTTTCAATTTCTAATTGCATAATACGCCTATCTAATTGATCTAACTCTTCAGGAACCGAATCAATCTCTAAACGCAATTTAGAGGCAGCCTCGTCCATTAAATCAATGGCTTTATCAGGCAAAAATCTATCAGAAATATATCTTTGAGAAAGCTCAACGGCAGCTATAATAGCATCATCTTTTATACGTACCTTATGGTGCACTTCGTAACGCTCCTTTAGTCCACGCAAAATAGAAATGGCATCTTCGGTATCTGGTTCTTCCACATATACTTTTTGGAATCGTCTTTCCAAAGCTTTGTCTTTTTCAATATAGCGTTGGTATTCGGCCAATGTAGTTGCTCCTATACTACGCAGTTCTCCACGAGCAAGAGCAGGTTTTAAAATATTGGCCGCATCCATAGCCCCTTCTCCACTTCCTCCAGCACCTACTAAAGTATGTATTTCATCTATAAAAAGAATAATTTCTCCATCAGCATTAATTACTTCCTTTACTACAGCCTTTAAACGCTCTTCAAACTCCCCCTTAAATTTTGCACCAGCAATTAAGGCTCCCATATCTAAGGAGTATATTTTTTTTGTCTTTAAGTTTTCAGGCACATCACCATTTACAATTCTATGCGCCAAACCTTCAGCTATGGCTGTTTTACCAACACCAGGCTCCCCTATTAATACTGGATTGTTTTTTGTTCGTCTGGATAGAATTTGCAAAACCCTGCGTATTTCTTCATCACGCCCAATAACAGGATCTAGTTTACCTTTTTGTGCTAACTCATTTAAATTTTTAGCATATTTATTCAAGGAATTATATTGCCCTTCGGCTGATTGAGAAGTTACTTTTTGCCCTCCTCTTAACTCATTAATAGCGGTCTTTAAATCTTTTTCATTTACCCCGGCATCTTTTAACAAATTAGCTATTGCATTTTTACCATCTAGCATAGCTAAAAACAAATGCTCCACCGAAACAAATTCGTCTCCAAATTCTTTTAAATAACTTTGTGCTTTAGCCAGTGTTTGATTGGCATCATTTGATAAGTATTGGCTTTGCCCTGCAACCTTTGGATAGCCTTTAATAATGGCTTCTAAAGCAGCTTCTACACGTGCCTGATTTACATTTACTTTCTTAAATAAATAGGAAACCACATTTTCATCTGTCTGAATAAGTGCTTTGAGCAAATGAGCTGGTTCTATAGCTTGTTGTCCATTCTGTAAAGCAATTTGAACGGCTTCTTGAACGGCTTCTTGAGATTTAATTGTGAAATTATTTAAGTTCATGTCTTTGCTTTTCCATTAATCGTCAAATTTTACTCCATTGGATGATTAGTGCATTATTGGCACGTAAAATTCAAAAACAAGTATTATTGACCTAAATATTAGTTTTTATTGATGCGACTAATAGCAAAATCAGCCAAAAATACCTCATTGATGAAACTCTAGTAATAATAACTACTTTTAGCTTAAGAAGATATTAATTAATTAATTTTGTATGATAAAGCTAGGTAGGGAACTGCAAATACCAAATCACGACCTCCTCCTTCATTTGGAGAAAAAGCCATAAAACCAAAATCAAATATTGTGCTATTGCTTACTTTTCTTAGTCCGAAGCAGTTAACATTCAAATTCATTCTTCTATCAAAGAAAAAGTTATCGGTAATTAAATAAACGGAATTCGAAATTTTGGCACTTCCTGATAATGTTACACCTAAATCGCTTTCAGGTCTAGCAGTACTGGAGGCTAAATTGTTGAATTGACCAATACTTACTGTTAAATTTGTTTTAGCATTACCTAAGGTTAACCCTCCAGAAATAAATCCTAATGAATTATCTGAATTGCTGCCGCCACCATTTCCCTCGTTTGCCACAAAGTGGTTGTAACTAGCTCCAATTGAAACCCCTTCCGTCAACTTAAACTGAGTGCGTAAATGCACGTTGAAAAAACCTACAATTCCTAAAAAGAAAGCACCTCCTCCAATGGTAACATTATCAGTAATGCCATAGTCTAATCCATTATATAGTATCCATATATTTTGATAATAAATTTCATTCTTTTTTAAGCCTTGATAATTGCTATTCCACCAATACTTATGACTAATTTCTGCTTGAGGAGGAGGTTTTATAGGGCTAAATTGCCTACTGTTAGAACGTTCACCATTGTTATTGTTTAATGGTTCAACTACCTTTTGATCGGAAATATTTTTATTATTACTTATACTAACAATATTACTTTGTTTAATAATTACAATCCCTGCAAATGGGGTTTTCAAACTGAGTTCTTCTATACTAACAGTTATTATAGTTCCCTTTAAAATGGTTCCATCTTTTAAGGTAATAGTTACGTCCAACAAACTATCTTTATTATTGACATTGGTTTGAGCCTTTGCGTTTACTGATAACAGAAAACTAAAAACACATACATAAAATAGGATTAAAAAATATTTTGAAAATATTTGCATCATTTTAGTTTTTGTGTTAGAGTAATATACGGAAAAAATTGTCGGCCTTCGCCATTCTTATCAATTCTTTTATAGCCAGATAGCAATCCAAAATCAACAGTAGTAGCAGAATCCAAAACCCTAAATCCAAAGGTATTGAATTTAGTAATATCATTATTGCTATTGGTCTCAAAAAAAGAGTTATCAGTAACTATATATAAGGTTTTATTAATTCTAACTGCTCCAGCAAAAGTAAAAGCTAAATTATTAGGGAATTTTTTTGAACTATTATCTGTCTCATCGCCAAAATTTACAAATCCTGTCCCGATGCTAATATTTGCTTTTGAATTGCCTAAAGTAATTCCACCAGATAGTAAACCAATCTCACGGACATTACTACTCTCTATGTTATTTGAAGAATTAGGAATTATT
>JANMIV010000438.1:0-6298 GCA_031375995.1 Bacteroidota bacterium | reverse complement strand
TCAATGAAGCAGAGTTAGAAAAAGAGCAAATTACTTTGATTTTTCCTGCTGGTAAAACCTTGGCTGAAGTACCTAAAAATGTAAAGCTAAGCTGCAAAGGCATTGAGTATTCTATTAGTTATAAGGTATTAGCTGATAGGCTGATAGCTACACGCGAATTTAAATGCAGTAATACCATTGTTGCTCCCAATAATTATACTGAATTCAAAGAATTCTTTAATAAAATAGCTGAAAATGATACCAAACAAATTGGTTTCAAATAATAGCAGCTATAATTAGATTTTTTTAAATAATTGATCTATTGATAACAAGGATTAACCGCAACTTTCCTTAGCAAATGGAAGCTGCGGTTAATTTTTAGGTGTTGGCGGTTGCTCTTCTATCGTGTCGTGTAAGGTTAGTTAGCATTTTGGTTTGGTTGTCGCTCGTTTATTAATTGTCTTGCCGCCTCAAGTGCCTCGGGCATGTATTTGTTTGCAGTTATGATTTCAGTCAAGGTCTCTGTTGAGTAACTTTCATATTTTCCTTTGAACTTTTCTACTCCTTCCGTAAATCTTGTTTTCTCACTTCTCTCTTGTTCTTCTGGTGTCTGCTTTGTCGCTAAATTGTCAACAATAAATTCGTTTACTCTTTTGAAGTTAATAATGTAAGCAAGAAGTCCTGCTAAAAAAGAATGTGGCTGAAAACTAATCTTCAAACTGTTAAGAGAAAAACTTGTTGTCCATTCTCCAGCAGAAAATACAATAAAGTTGAAAAGTCCAACAGTAAGAGTAACGGTTAAAGTGTATTTATAAAATTGCCGAAATAGAAAATAAGTAAGAAAATTTACAACCACAACTCCGAATGCTATGTAGTTTTTTGTCGTTAGTATGGAGTAGTTAAGCAAAACTGCAATAATAGCTTCAATACAAAAACCTGTCAGCAGTATTAGAGGAAGTAATTGTCGTTGCTGTTTTAATGTCGTTAAAAGTCGTTGTCTTGTCATTTGTTTAACTGTCAGTTTGTGTTTGCAATGTCGTCATAGAGTTGCCTATACGTTTTGCAGCTACAAGAAGTTGGCGATTTTGAAGCACTAAACTGTCTGCTATAACTGAACTTAACACGAAGCTTCATATAAACACTGAACCGCCAATTTCTTGTAGGTGCTGTTATCGGCTGCCCTTCTGTCCGCCACAATTTGTGTTTTTGTTTTCACAATGCTTCAATGGCTTCCTTTAGTTTGGAAAGTCTGTCAAGTTTGCAATTTTGAGCAAGCATAAATTTTGCTTCTTCAACTGTCGGCATTGCTTTCGATTTTTTATAATATTGTGTCTTAAATAATAAAATAGGAATTAAGTAGTTTTTGCCCGATACAATGGTCATTAAACTTGTAACGCAATTTGTCCATTGATTCGTTAATTCTTCGTATTTTAATTCATAATTCTCCTTTGTAGTAAGAAGTAAGATTTCAGCCTTGAGTTTTTCAATGTCCAAGTCAACAATTTCTTCAGAGTAATTTTCTTTTGGATGAAATTTATTAGCATTGAATAGAGTGAATTTACCTCCAAAGAAATCAGTAATCCCAAAATGAATAAATAAGTCAACAAGTTTATTAGAATAACCAGTTAGCCAGTTTTCGAATTTTAGTTCATTCTCAATTTCTTCTTTAGGTTTAGATGCACAATTCAAGTAGATAAAATTGAGAACGCTTTGCTCGTCCAAAACAAAATTTTCAATGCAGTAAGCGTCTAAAACGAAAAGATTTTTAAGTACAGGAATATCTTTGCCGTGTATTATTGTTACATCACCATCTATAATAAAAATTTTTTTTCTGCCATTATCTGGTTCTGTTTCACACCTTTTAATTACGTTTTTCCTACTCCCCAAGGGTGTTATGTCATTTATATTTATCTTGTTTTCTAGAAGCCGACCAAAAAGAACTTTATAAAATTCTTTGTCCTTTAATTCATCCTCTGTATAAATATCAATTTCGTTACGGTATGACAAAAATGTTGATACCAATCTTTTTGTTTCATCATTATATTCCAACATACTTTTATGAATTGAGCTTATTTAAATCTTGGCAATATTTTTCTTTGTCAACATTAGCGATTATAGAAGGCGAATGAGTTGCTAAAATAAATTGAGTTTTAGGACTTGCTTCTTTTATAGAATTCACAAATATTTCTTGCCAAGCAATATGCAATGAAAGTTCAGGTTCGTCAATGATAAAAATACCAGAAGCTTTTTGGTCTTCTTCGAAAATTAAATGGGCAATCATAATTATGATTTGTTTTTCCCCTGACGATAGTTCATAAATATTAGCAGATTTGTTGTTTTTCAATACAACTTTTATTTCACCATCTGGTCTGATATGTAGTTCCTTTTTTCCCTCCTTCAAAAAATTAGAAGTGATATTTTCTAACCTCTTCATTGGAGACCTTAGTTCCGCAATTTTCTTTTGATACTCCTTGCTATTGGCAATTAAATCATCTATTCGTTTTAATTGAGAACCATTATTATTCCATTTAATTAGTAAATCAAGATATTCTTTACTATAACTTTTAGTTGATAAATCTTTCTCATCAGCGGAAAACGTTTCATTTTTTTTTGTAATAGCGCTAATTTCAGAAAAGAATGTATTAACTGAATAGTCAAGATATTTTATACCTAAGTTTTCGATTGCTAACAAAACTTCTTTATGTCTTTCGGATATTTGTTCAGTAGTTGGAATTTCTCCACGTTTATGGTCGTGAATAAATGAAAATGATTGACTAAATATTTTTTGTTTGAAGTCTTCACTAAATTGCTGTTGTTGTTGAGAAATTTTCCTGATGTAATCAAAAACCAACATTTGCACTTCTTCTAAACTTGTATCAATTGCAGGTGTTTCAGGTGAACTTTCCAATCCAGTCCTTCCATACTTTGTGTGGATGAATTGTCTTTTATTCCGAAATCTATGGTCTATAAAGCGCCCTTCATAAATCCTACGGTCTAATCCTAAAAATTTGGGAGTTGTCAATTCTCTTATCTTTTTTGTTACGACCAATCCATCAAAAAATTCCTTGTGTCTTTGTTGGACCATTGCAAATTCTTCAGGGTCATATGGCCCATCTTCGGTTTTTATAAATCTTTGGATAGGCTTATCTTCAATATTAAATAATTGATTATTTAAAGTGAGACTTATTTGAAATGTGTTATTTTTTTTATTTTGTTCTGCCCTAATTATTATATCTTTTTCATTATTAGAAGAGCTGCAAATTACTTCACAAAATTTGTACTCAATTTGATTTAAATAGTTATAAGATGGTGATGTCAACCCAAGTAATAATTTAAGAGCACTTGTTTTTCCAGAACCATTTATTCAAATTAGAAAAGTTAAGTCGGAAAAAAACTCTATGTCAAACTTCAAATAGTCGTGAACACCTTCTGCTGTAAATGAATTTATTTTCATTGTCGATTTATTAGTTGTTAAATTTTTATTTAATATTTTGTAGTCAATTTCAAGTTTGTACTGTTGTCTTAGGGTTGCCGATAACTCCTAAATATACGCTATTCTATAGCGCATATCCACCCAATTTCGGTTGGCTTTGCGCAGTTTTGTATATCAAATGTATTCATAATATTTTAAAGTAACAAATTGGTTTTTTATGGCTTTAGGTATTTTTTGCTATTGAATGGATAAAAGCCAAACAATATATAAACTCATCAACTAATGATGTGATAGGTGGTGTAAATTGGCTGTTAGGTTAGGATTGTTGGTAATATACAACAAGGGTATAAATAAGAGTGCTTGGTCGGGAGACGCAACCATTGGCAATTGGAGAAGGTGTTATTATAAGCCTTTTGTTGAGAAGTTGCAACCCATTTAACCCTAATCCATTTTTTCTAAACTGCAAATCATTAACCAGTGTATTGTAAAATTATTCATTACAAAGGCTTGTTTGATTGGTTTGAATTATATTTGGCAATAATTACTTGTTTCCTATGATAAGAAAAGTAAGCTATATTTTTGTTTTTTTTACTGCGCTCAATATATACAGTTGTTGCAATTGCGATGATGTGGGTGAGTATTTTGATATTAACAGCATGAGTGTAAAAGCAAGTTTAAAGGGACAAACTTTGTCTGCTGATACCAATATACCTGTTGATTTTGATGCGTATGACATTCATTTAATTTTTGGGAAAAGATACTATAGCCAAGCAAGTAGTCCTTTTAATTGTTCCAATATACTTTTCAATACCGCTTATGCCTGTAAATGCGATCAGGAAGGCGGGTCGGGCTCTAAAGAGATAATAGAACGTATTTCCCTTTTTAGCAATAATAAGTTTGATAGTTTAGGAAATGTAAGCGATACCCTTAACAAATACTTTGAATTAAGTGGCACAGATGGGTATTATCGCCTCCAGACTGATTTTAAAGACTTGGATTCAGTGTTAGCTACTAAGCCAAAGGCATATTTTCAAATAACATTGAGGCTAAAAACTAAGCCAACTGGCTCATTACAACACCAGTTTACCATTGAATACAAGCAAACCAATGGCGAAATATACAGAGCAACGCTGCCCACCATTCGTTTCAATCGGTAATTGAATTTGACTAATCCTCGTAATCATTGGGATTAAAGGTACTTTCTGTTTTACTCGAATGAGAAACTAACTTTAAAATATCGTCTAATTCCTTGGGGCTAAATTCTCTCCATTCGCCAACGGCTAGGTTTTTCAAACTGATATTCATAATACGCACCCGTTTAAGCTTTTTTACTTCGTAGCCCAAATAGCTGGTCATTCGCCTTATTTGCCTATTTAACCCTTGGGTAAGTATTATTTTAAATACATAATTGCTTATTATCTCTACCGTACATTTTTTTGTAATAGTCCCCAGAATAGGGATGCCATTGCTCATTTTATCAGCAAAGTTTTGATTAAGGGGTTTGTCAACAGTAACAATATATTCCTTTTCGTGGTTGTTACCTGCCCTCAGAATTTTGTTTACTATATTTCCATCATTGGTTAAAAAAATCAAACCCTCGCTTTCTTTATCCAATCTGCCTATTGGAAACATACGTTTAGGGTGGTTTATATACCTAATAATATTGTTTTTAACTTGTAATTCGGTTGTGCAAATAATACCTACCGGTTTATTAAAAGCAATGTAAATGTCGTTTTGGGCACTTTTTATTTTTTCACCATCTACTTTTACTACATCACCCTCATTTACCCTATTGCCTAGTTTGGCTACTTTATTGTTAATGGTAACGCGTCCATCTACAATAAATTTTTCAGCCTCGCGCCTAGAACACATGCCGCTATCGCTTATAAACTTATTAATATTTATGCCACTTTGATTATTTTGATCCATATACTACCAATTGTCAAAATTAGGCATTATTGTTAAAATTGTAATCTTTAAAAAAGTATTTTTAAAAACGTCTACTATTGGTTTATTTGCAGCATTAATTTTTAATATTTAATCAGATGAAAAAATCAATTGTTTTTTTAGTAATGCTTTGGTCTAGCCAATTATTAGCACAATCAGCTTTAACAGTATTTGCAGAAGAAGGGGAGAAGTTTACTATTTTCTTAAATAGTGTTCAACAAAATAAGGTACCACAATCAAATGTGAGGGTAGAAAATATAAAAGACAATGTGCAAAAAGTGCGGATTGTATTTGAAGATAAATCAATCCCAGTATTGAATGATAATATGTACTATGAGCCCAATAAGGAATATACTTGTATTGTTAAAAAGAAGAATACAGCGGTCAATAAAGTAAAAAGAGTTGATGGTAAAAATGTAGCGACCGTTTATGTGCTTCGTTTACAAGATGTAAAGAATTGGAGTAATAAAATCAAACAATCTAGCGCAGTAGTTATAGCTGATGATGGAAGTGGAAATGCTGGAACCACTACAGATAATGTAAGTACAACGACCGTTACTGATGTAACTACAGGGAACCAAGGAGAAAATATAAATATAAATGTAGGGGTAAATGGAGCAGGTATAAATATGAATATTACCGATTTGGGAGCTGCAAATACCACTACCACTACTACTACAAAGAGTACTTCGGTTAAAACGAGCACCAAAACAGTAGTAAGTGGCAATAAAAATGAAGCAAAACCAGCAGCCAGCATTGTTTGTTCACCCATGAGCGTGAGCACTTTTGGCAGTGTAGTGGGGCAAATTAAAAAGCAAAGTTTTGAAGATAATAAAATAAACATTATCAAACAGGCATTGGCCTCTAACTGCGTAAGTGCAAGTCAGGTAAAACAATTGATGGGAGAGTTTTCATTTGAAGAAAATAAACTTAAAATTG
>JANMIV010000378.1:0-6966 GCA_031375995.1 Bacteroidota bacterium | reverse complement strand
CCGTTTTGTATATTCCTTTCGCATCAAAACCGCATTCAGCATACAATTCAGATTGTTCACCATGTTCAGTAATTTTATCAGGCATTCCAAGCATTTTTACCTGTGCATGGTATTGATTAGCCGCCATAAACTCAAGAATAGCGCTGCCTGCCCCACCAACAGTGGTTCCGTCTTCAATTGTAATTATTTTGGTGTATTTACTAAAAACCTCATGTAGCATTTCTTCGTCAATTGGTTTTACAAATCGTAAATCGTAATGGCCAATTTCTATTTGTGCTTCACTTAACATAGCCGTTGCTTGCACTGCAAGATTTCCAGCCGTACCAAACGATATAATGACAATATCATTACCTTCTTTAATTTTGCGTCCTTTACCTATAGGCAATTCTTGCAATGGTGTTTTCCATTCTGGCATGACTCCATTCCCTCTTGGGTAGCGTATTGAGAATGGACCAGCATTTTTATCAAGAGAAGCTGTGTACATCAAGTTTCTTAGTTCTTCCTCATTCATAGGAGCAGAAACTACCATATTGGGAACACAACGCATGTAAGGAATATCTATCATTCCATGATGGGTTTGTCCGTCAGCACCAGCCAGTCCAGCTCTGTCCATACAAAATACCACGTGTAAGTTCTGTAAAGCAACGTCATGCACCACTTGATCATAAGCGCGCTGCATAAATGATGAATAGATATTGCAAAATGGCACTAAGCCTTGAGAAGCTAAACCTGCAGAAAAAGTTACCGCATGTTGTTCAGCTATGCCCACATCAAACGCTCTATTAGGCATTGCCTTCATCATAATATTAAGAGAAGAGCCAGAAGGCATTGCAGGAGTTATTCCCACAATCTTAGGATTAGCTTCTGCCAATTCCACCATGGTATGTCCAAATACATCTTGGTATTTGGGTGCTTGAGGTTTGTCGTTTATTGTCTTAAATATTTCTCCTGTTACCTTATCAAAAAGCCCTGGTGCATGCCACTTGGTTTGGTCTTTTTCTGCTAAAGCAAAACCCTTTCCTTTCACAGTTACACAATGCAATAATTTAGGGCCGGGTATTTTCTTTAAATCCTCTAGCACTTTTACCAAATGGTTTACATCATGTCCATCTACGGGTCCAAAATATCTAAAGCTAAGTGCTTCAAATAAATTACTTTGACGTAATAAACCAGATTTCAATGTGTCATGAATTTTAGTGATTACGTCACTGGAAAATTTACCCACTTTGTCTAATTTATTCAATGTTTTCCAAACATCATCTTTAAACTTATTGTAAGTAGGAGAAGTAGTAATGTCAGTTAAATATTCTTTCAATGCACCCACATTTGGGTCAATACTCATGCAATTGTCATTGAGAATAACTATAATATTGCTGTTTTCTACCCCCGCATGGTTTAGTCCCTCAAAAGCTAAACCAGCAGTCATGGCTCCATCACCAATAATGGCTACATGTTGGCGGTCTGTTTCACCCTTTAAGCGTGATGCGACTGCCATACCAAGTGCTGCAGAGATAGAGGTAGATGAATGCCCTACACCAAATGTATCATACTCACTTTCAGCTCTTTTAGGGAAACCAGAAATGCCTTTATACACTCTATTGGTATAAAAATTATCTCTTCTACCAGTTAATATTTTATGTCCATATGCTTGATGTCCAACATCCCAAACTAATTGATCGTATGGAGTATTGAAGGCATAATGTAAGGCTACAGATAGCTCCACTACTCCCAAACTTGCGCCAAAGTGACCTCCATACACTGAAACGGTATCAATAATGTATTGGCGTAAATCAGCACAAACGTTAACCAAGTCTGCCTCATTTACTTTGCGTAAATCGGTAGGGTATTTAATTGGATCTAGAAAAGGTCCCGCTTTTATTTCCATCATATTTTACTAACGACAAAAGTTTAAAAAAGTTTAGTTTATCTAATAATTTTAAAAACAGTGTCGCAAAATAGCTAAATAACTTCTTTTAAATAGGTAATAATTTATGGGTTAATTAAGAATTAGCTTTTGGGTTTGTTGCTTTTCGTTCCCGCTAACAGCAACAAAATATAGCCCTTTTGGCAAAGCACTTAAATCAATTAACTGTTTATCATTGCTTAAAGTGGCTTTTTTAATCAATATTTTACCCGCAACATCGTAAATAATAATTTCCGTATCTTCAGAAGCCATATTACCCAATTCTATTTCTACACTGGTTTTAGCCGGATTTGGATACATATTAAATGCTTGACGAAGTACGTTTTCATTCACTCCAGATTTACCAGCAGTGTAATAATCAATAATGCTAGAATCTATTCGATTCAATTGCTGATCTAATCCTTTTATTTTAAAATATGTTTTAACAAAAAGTTTTATTTCGTAATGGTAACTATGCAATATAGTAGGCATACCAGCAAATACAACACATCCTTTACCACCACCTGGCCAAGTACAACTAGAAACATTACAATTGTAATTAAACCCTGCA
This sequence comes from Bacteroidota bacterium, assembly GCA_031375995.1. Lineage (GTDB taxonomy): Bacteria > Bacteroidota > Bacteroidia > UKL13-3 > UKL13-3 > JAAFJM01. Next base: position 4,492 of record JANMIV010000378.1, on the reverse strand, counting down.
GGATAGTTTTTAACATCAACAACCTTGGCTGAATCAATTTCTACATCATAAGTGGTGCCGCCATACTCAATACTTGTGTCTTTGTTTATTTTAAAAGTAATAACTGAATTATATACTACACCTATTTCTCCATCGCTTAAGCGACTTGGGTTAATCCCGTTTTTGTTCCAGTCTGGATTAGGAATGCATTGTGAGTTTGCTTTTAAACAAGCCATCGCAATCAATACTAACATGTAAATCTTTTTCATTGTCGTAATTATTTAAAAATCAAATTTAACGAAGGTTTTGTAATTTCCGATAAAATTTTTTCAGTGGCACCTAAATTATCCAAAACGACACTTTCCGCATTTAGCCCGATTTGTAATCTTTTTGGTTTATTAATTACCAAAGAATTTAATTCATTGCAAAACTCAAACTCGTTACTTACCATGATTGAAGCATTGACTTTGTTGAATAATAATGCCTCAGGGAAGTATTTTATCTGGTCTCCATAAATAATGGGCTTCCCAAATGTTGCGGCTTCTAGTATATTATGCAGCCCTTTTGGTTTAAAGCCACCACCAATTATTACTATATCAGCATACCTATAAATTTTACTTAACATGCCAATATTATCAATTAACAATCCATTGTATTTTGTAATATTCGTGCTATTTGCCCTGCTATATCGCAACATTTTACCAAAGGTACTTTCAATCTCTAACAAACGCTTTTCATCAATAAAATGAGGCGCAACAATGTACTTTACTTTATCATGCTTGTATTTTGCTAAGTACTTAGCCAAATATTTTTCTTCTATATCATAACTACTGCCTATCACAATTAAGAGATTGTCTTCTTTAAATTGTTCAATTAAAGAGAGTGTTTCTAGTTGTTGTACAGACTGATAAACCCTATCAAATCTTGGATCACCAGTTGTTATAACCCGCTCAATACCAATCTTTTTTAAAAGAATTTCCGTGTTTTGGTTTTGAGTAAATACAATATGAAATTGGTTAAGCATTTTTCTGAAAAAACCAGCATACCATTTGAAATACAGATGCGCTTTGTTATAATTTGCCGCAATGAGATAGATAGGAATATGCTGTTTTTTTAGTTGATTGAGGAAGTAGAACCAAAAATCGTACTTTACCCAAACTGCCATTACAGGCTTAAATAAACTCACAACTCTCTTAGCATTTTTGGCAGAGTCGTAAGGCAAATAAAAAGTATAATCGGCTAGTTTATTGTCCTTTCTGTTCTCGTATCCTGATGGGGAGAAAAAAGTAATTACAATACAATATTGAGGCAACTCTTGCTTTAGTCTTTCTATAACTGGCTTTGCTTGCTCATATTCACCCAAAGAGGCCACATGAAACCATATGCTTTGCCTAGTTTCTGCAATTAGCTCGCTTTCAATTAAATCAAAAATTTTTTCCCTTCCTTTTGTAAATTTACTGGCTCTTGCATTGAAGGGTGATAATAGTTTGAGCAACAAAAAATAAGCGTTGGTGCCAATTATATACAAAATAAACGCTACATAATACAACATGTTCCTGTTTACTTACTTATAAAGTCAAACTCATCCCCTTTATTACTTAAGTAAATTGGAATCATCCAACCTGCCCTAAAAGCGACTATATTGTCTTGTTTAGAAGCATTGTCAAATCTGTTTTCATCATAATTATAGCCTCTTAGGTTTTTTGTAAAGGCTTGCGTAAAGTCAAATCCTACAAAAAAGTTTGTTAGCCTATTTTGACCTTGAAAATAATATCCAACAAACTGATTCATGGCAAAGCCTCCATGCAATTTATCATAACCCCGCTGAAAGTTTTCATTTAACTGGGCCACATTTTCTTGGGGAATACTAAAATTAATATAGTGTGTAAGAAAACCCGCTCCTAATTGAATAATAAAACCATGGTTTTTATTTAATCGGCTCACTGGGAATATTTTACCTACCTTGGCAAACCCACTCCATCCGCGCATACTAATACTTAAATTGGAGGGTGTTCCGTTATTGGTATTAATACTATTGCCATTGCTATTGGTAAGATTGATAAGATTTACGGCTGTTTTTAAGTTTTCGGACAACATAAAATTGCCTTCCAAACTAAAATGCCAATTATTGATAGTTTTATAGTTAACACCGAAACCCAATGCATGACTTAAACCGTACATTTTAGCCCAGTCTCCATACGGTGATTGCGCATTATAAGTGAACTGAAAATTAAATATTTTATTGCTAAAGGGATCGTCTTTTTTTTGCCCAAAAACAGCTTGAAAACAAAATGAAAACAGCAGTACAAGTATAATTTTAGCTTTGCTAGACATGAGGCGAATATAATTTTTTTAAATATTACACCAAGCAAGCAAAAACAAAAAAAAGGTTGCTTACATCCACTAAAGAAAAGTAGATTAGCCAAATAGCAACTAATATAAATAATGTTTGGCTTTTAACTGTAGAGTCCTATTTTTGGCACATATTTAATTAATTAGCCAATGAAAATTGCAGTTGTAGGAACAGGTTATGTGGGTCTTGTTACAGGGACATGTTTTGCCGAAGTAGGTATTGATGTAGTGTGTATAGACGTAGATCAAAAAAAGATTGAAAATTTGAAAAAAGGCATTATGCCTATATATGAGCCTGGTTTGGAAGAAATGGTTTTACGTAATACGGAAAAAGGACGACTCCAATTCAGTACCAATTTAGCGGAAAGCATAAAAGATTGTGATGTAGCATTTATTGCTGTAGGAACTCCTCCAGGTGAAGATGGCAGTGCTGATTTGAAATATGTATTGGGTGTAGCTAAGGAAATAGGGCAAAATATTAATTCTTACTGTGTAGTTGTAACCAAAAGCACTGTTCCTGTTGGAACCGCACAAAAAGTAAAAAACGCAGTAACTGAAGAACTGAAAAAGCGCGGTTTAGATATAGAATTTGATGTGGCTTCCAACCCAGAATTCTTGAAAGAAGGAGCTGCCATTGATGACTTTTTAAAACCAGATAGAATAGTAATTGGGGTAGAAAGCAAACGTGCCGAAGAGAAAATGCGAAAATTGTATAAACCATTTTTGTTAAATGGGCATCCTATTATTTTTATGGATGTGCCTAGTTCTGAAATGACTAAATATGCCGCTAACAGTATGTTGGCCACCAAAATTAGTTTTATGAATGACATAGCCAATTTATGCGAAATAATGGGTGCTGATGTGAATATGGTGCGCAAAGGAATTGGAAGCGATGGACGAATAGGCAATAAATTTATTTATCCAGGCATAGGATATGGAGGAAGCTGTTTTCCAAAGGACGTGAAAGCTCTTATAAAAACCGCTAAAGAAAATGGCTATACCATGCAGATTTTAGAATCTGTAGAATCTGTTAATGACGCCCAAAAGTCAGTATTATTCAATAAAATAGTAAAACATTTTGATGGCAATTTAAAAGGCAAAACTTTTGCTATGTGGGGTCTTTCATTTAAGCCAAAAACGGATGACATGAGAGAAGCTCCTTCACTAGTAATTATTGAAAAATTGCTTGCCGCTGGCGCTAACGTAAAGGCTTACGACCCAGTAGCTATGAAGGAAGCAAAACATATATTAGGCGAACAAATAGAATACTCTAAAAATGAAAATAATGCATTGATTGATGCAGATGCTTTATTAATTGTAACCGAATGGCCAGAATTTCGCTCTCCAGATTTTATGGTAATAAAAAAACTAATGAAAGGTAATGCTATTTTTGATGGACGTAATATCTATGATATTGCTGAAATGAAAGAACTTGGTTTTGACTATTATTGCATAGGAGTAAAAACAAAAGCCTAATAACTAAAAAAGCTACTGATGACAAGAAAAAAAGTTTTAATAACTGGAGCAGCAGGCTTCTTGGGTTCACATTTATGTGATAGGTTTATAAAAGAAAACTACCATGTAATTGGTATGGATAATTTAATTACGGGTGATTTAAAAAACATTGAACACCTTTTTAAGTTAGAACAGTTTGAATTTTATAATCATGACGTAAGCAAGTTTATTCATATTCCTGGTAAACTAGATTATATTTTACATTTTGCTAGTCCTGCAAGTCCAATTGATTATTTAAAAATACCTATTCAAACGCTAAAGGTAGGCTCGCTAGGCATACATAATTGCTTAGGATTGGCCAAAGAAAAGGGAGCAAGAGTATTAATAGCCTCTACCTCTGAAGTTTATGGCGACCCTTTGGTGCATCCACAAACGGAAGAATATTGGGGCAATGTAAACCCTGTAGGCCCCAGAGGCGTGTATGATGAAGCAAAACGATTCCAAGAAGCCATTACCATGGCTTACCATACCTACCATGGAATAGAAACAAGAATAGTGCGTATATTCAATACTTATGGCCCGCGGATGCGACTAAATGATGGGCGTGTACTTCCAGCCTTTATAGGACAAGCTTTACGTGGCGAGGATTTAACTATGTTTGGCGATGGCTCTCAAACACGCTCTTTTTGCTATGTTGATGATTTAG
>JANMIV010000094.1:0-1187 GCA_031375995.1 Bacteroidota bacterium | reverse complement strand
GATAAATATTTAAAATGTCAGATATAAAAATTTCAGCTACGCCACCAAGCGTTGAAGGGCCTGGTTTTCAAGCTACCTCATTAGATAAAATAATAGGACTAGCCAGGGCTAATTCACTTTGGCCTTTACCATTTGCTACTTCATGCTGTGGTATTGAGTTTATGGCTACCATGGGTTCTAATTACGATTTAGCCCGTTTTGGTTCTGAACGTATTAGTTTTTCGCCTCGCCAAGCTGATGTATTGTTGGTAGCAGGTACCATTGCCAAGAAAATGGGTCCTGTTTTAAAACAAGTGTATTTGCAAATGGCAGAACCACGTTGGGTAATTGCTATTGGTGCTTGCGCTTCAAGTGGTGGTATATTTGATACTTACTCTGTTTTGCAAGGTATTGATAAGGTAATTCCTGTTGATGTGTATGTTCCGGGCTGCCCTCCGCGCCCTGAACAAATAATAGATGGTATTTTAAGATTACAGGATATTGTTAAAAATGAGTCATTGCGCAGAAGAAATTCTGATGAATATAAAGCACTTTTAGGAAGCTACGGAATACAATAATGGTACACATTAACAACGAATACATTTTAAACGAAATTACCAATCGCTTTGGCGATAGGGTTTTTAGTTCATACGAGCCGTATGGTTTACTGACCATTGAATTGGATAAAAATAGTATAAAAGAGCTACTTGAGTTTTTATACAAGCATACTGAGCTGCAAATGCAGTTTTTAACTGATGTATGTGGCATTCACTACCCTGATGTAAAAGGAAAAGAAATAGGCGTTGTTTACCATATTCATAGTTTGATAAACAATGTGCGTTTAAGGGTAAAATGTTTTATGCCTATTGAAAATCCTAGTATTGATTCGGCTACTTTTTTGTTTAGCTCTGCTAACTGGCAAGAACGCGAAACTTACGATTTTTATGGTGTTAATTTTGTGGGGCATCCTAATTTAAGACGGATATTGAATGCGGATGAAATGGATTATTTCCCTATGCGTAAGGAATATCCGCTGGAAGATGGAACGAGAACGGATAAGGACGATAGTTATTTTGGACGATAAAAGCCTAATGGCTTTATAAATAAGCATTAAACTACATGATTGAATCATTAGAACTAAATACAAAAAGCAAGGACGAGGATTATAATATCTTAAATCTGGGGCCTACGCATCCTGCAACGCATGG
>JANMIV010000093.1:0-4326 GCA_031375995.1 Bacteroidota bacterium | reverse complement strand
TCTTTTAAATTTTCTCTTTTAGTTGTTTCTACAATGCCTTGGTTATTTTTGTAACGCAATCCATTTATGGAAGTAAAATCATTTTCACCATTATTCAATACTTTGACTAATTCTTTTAATGTTTGTTCTGCTTCACCAACTATCACAAAATCAAAATTTGCATTTAAATAATCAGCACTGTGGTCAGTGGAGTCGGAACTTGATACTATTACCTTACACCCGTGTTTTTTTGCAATACTGGCCATTTCAAATGCGGCATCGCGCATATTGGTCAAGCACATTTTAGTTAAATAATTGAACCCATCATCATAAATAACAAAATACTTCGGTTGGTTTGCTGCTATTATGGCTTCAATTTCATTTGCTTTTTGAGCAAACATCATATCATGAAAAACCAAGCTATAATTTTCCTTCATCAAAACGGACGAAGCAGATAATGTAGCTAAAGGTGGATAGGGTTGCTGAGCCTTCCATTGTTTAGGGTCAAATCTTAAAAAATAAGAATGTGTAATTAATATATCTGTCATTTAATCCTTAACTCAATTTAAGATTATTTTCTTTCTCAAAAGCATTGCATTTTTTTTCTATTGCAGAAAGCACTCTCTGCTGAAATCCCTGCGGATGATGCTTGGAAACATATTTTCTGCTTCTTAAAGCAAGTTCAAAATCAGTTTCCTCTATATGCTTAAATTTTTTCTTCCACTTTTTCAAAGTCAGTTTCATAAATAATGAATCCAAATAACTCCCTAATTGGTTGTTTAAGGAGTATTCTATTGCTTTTTTCAGAGTATGTTTGCTTGCATTCTCTAAATTATTTCCAGCAGGCAATTTATTAGGCAAATATTGTTTCGTCCAATTGTTTTTTTGTACAAAACTCTTAAATACATCCTTATTATATGCTGGAATCAATGTCAATATTTCTGTAGCGGTAAAGATGTTTTTATCAGGAATTTCTAAATGATTCGTATCAATAAAATAATTTACACAAAAAAACTTCCTGCTATTTAGCAAAAAGACCTTTTTGTATAATATCAATAAGGTTCTAGCAATCCATAATCGCTCTGGCTCCGTAATTATAAAAAAATCAACATCTCCACTTTCGTCCATGTATCCTTTAGACAATGAACCTGAAATGCCTACACCTCTTACATAAGGAAATGAACCAATTAATTGTGCATTTTTAAAAGCAATTGGTTCAAATTTTTTTGCATGATTATTACCAACTAATCTCCTTTTTACCAAATCTTTATTATTTTGAATGGTGTAATATCCCTCAAAACAAAAAACCGATTTTTGCTCACACAACTGAACCAAATTTTCTTTAAGTGCACTCTCCAGCTCTATTGGTGTTTGCATGTATTCCAATAGTTCTTTGAAAGTAACTGGATAGCTAAACACATCAAAATAAATAAGCGTTTTTATGATGCTATTATGAGTCTTTGTAAAAAAAATAGATGGTGCAGCTATATTCATTTAAAAATCGAAAATAATACTAAAAGTTACTTTGACACAATTTTATAAATATAATTACGCTCCCAAAGTGTCATTTTATTCATGTGTTCTTTTAAAATTAAATTGTGTTTAATTGCAATACTTGCAATTTTCTGAAAATCACAGTCTTCGGAAAGAGACATAAACACTACCGATTGTGAGTGTGTATATGGTTCTAATTGATAAAAAAGCTTTTCAAAGTACTCAAAATTTTCACCACAATACCATGCTTTTTCTGCATCGTTTGCAGGTTCTTTGGGATAATAAGGGGGGTTAATAATTATATAATCAAACGATTGCAAAGGAATATCATCAAACAAGTTACTTTTAATAATAGTCATTTCTAAACCCAGATTATCCCTATTTTCTTTTAGTCCATCAATAGCTATTTGACTAATGTCTGTAGCGGTAACTATTGCTTTTTTTGAAGCCAAATGAAATGAAATTAATCCGCTTCCTGCTCCCAGCTCTAACACTTTTTTATTGGCTATACTTTGCTTTAAAACTTCATGAAGTAAGAGTTTACTGCTAAAAAAAAACGCTGGATGAAAAACACCGTTCTTTACATGTATTTTAATGCCTTTGTAGCTATAATACCTGTCTTTTCTTAAATACCAAAGAACTACATGTCCAACTGTACGAATGATCTTTTTTTTAATTTTCCCCATTAAAATCCTTCTATTTCTGGCTGGCGGTATTTCCAAATTTTGTGCAACGCTTTTATTTCATAAGGCAATTTATAAATTCCATAGTGATACCTAAGTTTTGAAATCTGCTTGATAAAACCTCGTTTAATGGTTCCCATTTTCACATCTGAAACGGTAGGATAATATCCATTTAGTACGGTCTCGAAATTTTTTATTTTATCTACCATTTTGGGCGTAAGCCAAGGTGTAAGTGGGTTTTTTCGTAAATCAAAATTCTCCCATTCGTTACTTAACCAATCCTCTAATTTTTGCGGAAACCTAAAGCCACTCGCCAACACTTTCTCATACATATCAGAACCTTCTGTAGGCACTGGACTGTAAACGTATATGATAATTTCTGTAGCTGGGTTTACTTCCTTAATTTTTTTAATGAAATCAATATCGAAATCAATTTGCTGCATTACTTCTTCAGGCGTATCTGCTGGTGTTCCTAAAACAAATGAATATTCGGGAATGATGTCGAATTTTTTCATACGGGCAGCAAATTCTACAATTTGTTTTCCTGTTTGTGTCCCTCCTTTATCCATTTTTTTCAGCACAGCATCATTTCCAGTTTCAGCGCCAAAAAAAATCATTTTACAACCAGCCTCACGCATTAGCGCCAAGGTTTCGTCTTTGTACTTGTTAATAGTATCTATGCGCCCTTCACCCCACCAAACAATATTATCATTTTTAACGAGGTTGGAAAATTCAATCACCCTTTTTTCAGATACAAAAAAGTTATTATCATGAAATTCGACCGAATCAATATTCCATTTGTTTTTAACAAACAGAATATCTTTGTAAATATTGGCGGCTGACATCCCTTTCCATTTGGCATTGTAAATAGGCACTACTGCGCAAAATGAACAAGTAAATGGACAACCAAAACTGCTATGGTATCCGAAGGTACGCTTGCCCAAGTAAGTTTTTACCAAATATTCCTCTACGCTATACATGGTATCAAATTTCATGTAAGGCATTGGCTTTAAATCGTCATAATTTACCAATTCGGCCTTCTGCGTTTTTACTATCTGGTTATCCCTTACATAAATTAAATTTTTAATATCATGATATGGCAAATTGTTATCTAATGCATGAAGCAATTCAGGAAATGCATAATCACCAGGGCCATTGATTACAAAATCAACAAAACCAGACTCTAGCACGGCTTTATATTGGTTAGAGGCAAAGTAACCGCCCCACACAATTATTATATTAGGGAATTTTTGTTTAATAATTTTTGAAAAAGGAATTGCTTGTTTTAGTTGTGGACCAGGCATCACCGATAGACCCAAGTATTTTGTATGGGTGGTAATACTCGCCACAATTTTTTCTAAAGGATCCTTTTCTTTATTTCCGTCTATTATTAACCATTCGTAATCACCATCAATTGAACCTGCCACTTGTATAACAGAGTTTGGAATTCTGTATTTTATATCAGCACTCTTGGGGTTAAAAATGATTACTTCGTTTTTTGTATAATTAGTCAAATTCTTACAATTTATAAATGTTTTTTAAACTATATGTTAAGCCATTCTTTGTGTTGGTATTATCCATTCCTTCAATTTTCTCTCAATAGGAAAAGCATACAATTTGTTCTCAACCCTCCATTTGGCAATATCTTTTAAAATAGGTATTTCTCTTTTGGTATAAGCCAATTGCTGATAAAACTTAAAATTTTCAATTTCTTTTATTTGGCTTTCACTAAGCCAATCACTTTTCTTCGTACTTACGTAGTCAAAATCGCTCCACTCTTCAAGTGTAGTTGCAAATTTAAACCCTTTTGCCATCAACTCATCTGCAATTTTATTGCCCGGATATGGTTTATAATAAAATATACCCATGTTAAATTTACTGCTCATTTTTCTAAGCTCGTTAACCATGGAAAGTGTTGCATTAACACTTTGTTCCGACTCGCCTGGAAAACCAATAATGATGCTAAAGTTAATGCCTATATCATATTGAATGCATTTAGCTGCCGAATCAAAAATGTGCTCCAGCTTAATATCCTTCTGCATCCAATTTAACATTTCCTGAGAACCGGCCTCCATTCCAATCATTACTTTTTCTAATCCTGATTTCTTGCAGATTTCCCATACTTCTTCATCTAATCTCACTCCCTGATCTGCGCGCATGGTTCCAAACC
>JANMIV010000326.1:0-1284 GCA_031375995.1 Bacteroidota bacterium | reverse complement strand
AATGGTACAAAGAGTTGTATCGAATTTTAAAGCCAAATGGTTTTCTGTTATTGACTACACATGGTGATAATTTTAAAGTGAAGTTAGTTGACTCAGAGCTTTTAAGATACAACAATAACGAGTTAGTGATTCGTGATAAAGTTAAAGAAGGTCACAGAATGTTTGCGGCGTTTCATCCAACAGCTTTTATGATTAAATTGTTTGAGAAAGCCGTTATCCTAGAGCATTATGTTGAGCCTATTCCAAAGGAAGGAAATTGGATTCCTCAGGATACTTGGATTATACAGAAGAAAAGTTAAATTAGTTTACTTCTTCAATTATATATTGTTTGCCGTTCATGTCAAATTCATAACCAGCACCATTTCCCATTAATTTACTTCCTAAAGGCGATTGAGGAGAAAGCGCAAAAACAGTGGTTTCGTGTAGTGCTATTTTGGGTAATGCAGTGCTGATAAATAAATACATTCCATTAGCTTTTACCAAACTTCCTAAAGCTACTTTTTTGTGTGTTGTACTTGCCTCAATCTTATCTAAAATGTTTTTTTGTTCGAGTATTTCTTTTAATTTATGATTGAGTTTTTCTTGTTCTAAATGCATCATGGATAACGCCGTTTCGTGCTTATCGCCAGCCGAGCCCTTAGCATCGTTTTGCGCATCAATGGTCAGTCCCGAAATCATGTCTTGAAAAACATCGATTCGGTCTTGAACTAATTCTTTGTAGCGATTTAAGATGAGTTGTTTTGCAATCATAATTGAAAGCGATTATAGAAAGAACATTACAGTTTCAAAAACCAAAAATTTATAAATCGAAACTACTATAATGTTGTATAAAAAAATAAAAACAATTGATTTTGGTACTGTTATAATTAACTTCTGCTTGTAAAATTTATAAAACAAAATGGTTACGTATAGAAAAAATGAGACCAGATAAAAAATGAGTATAAATTCATTATCATCTGGGTTGTTTAATGAAGGAAACACAAAAGAAAAAATGATTAAAAGTAATGGCAACAAGAGATAGTACATGCTTATAAAAAATATATTCAATTCTGTTGACAGTATAACGGTTTCATATACTAAAACTCTTTTATTGTAAAATAACAAGAAAATAAAAAAAGAGGAAAGTGGTATCATACCAAACAATAAAAACTTTGCTGTTTTTTCTGATTTTGAATCATATTTTGCCGCTAATTCATCTTCGGAAATAGCTAACTGACTTGCTTTCTTTTCAATTTGAGCATTTATTAAATTTTTACCAATAAAATTTTGCCTGTAGTCTTTCAT